>DAITQE010000026.1:0-7848 GCA_036833235.1 Opitutus sp. | reverse complement strand
TCTGTTTTTAAACGAACCCGTCGGCTCGACCTGCACGATCGTCGCAGATCTTTTCCGTCGCGAAGGCCTTCAACCCTCACCGGAAGTTGCCGGCATTATGATGTCCGGTCTGATCTCGGACACGCTGCACCTCAACGGTCCAACCACCACGGGCAAGGACGCGATCCTCCTCGCGTGGCTCGCGGAAATCGCCGGCGTGAATTCAAAACAGCTCGCCGACGAAATCTTCAACTCCGGCTCCGTAATCCTCGCTAATCCGCCAGAGAAAATCGTCCGTTCCGATTACAAGATCTACGAAGAGGAAGGCATCCGCTTCGCCGTTTCCCAAGTTGAGGAACTCGGTTTCGGAAACTTCTGGCAGCAGGCGAAGCCCATCGCGGTTGCATTGCAGGATTTGCGTGATGAGGAACACCTCACCTTCGCAGCCTTGCTCGTCACCGACATCAATACCCAAAACTCATTGCTCCTGGTCAAAGGAGACGCCGGCTTCATCGAGCGCATTTCATACACGCATGTTCAACAGGACGAAATTTTTGATCTGCCCGGAGTCGTCAGCCGTAAGAAACAGCTGATCCCTTATCTTTCGAGCTTGCTGAAGGAAATGGTCGCCGATGGCTCGTTGCCGGCCACGCCCATTGTCCCCTCGCGCAAAAAGAAACGTTAGGCCCCACGATCAGACGGACTCGACGGCTCGCGCCTTGATTGTTCAAACGCGCTGGATGAACACTGGTATCGTTCTTCGCCGCACCTCGCCCTTTTCGCGCAACGCGAGCAGCAGGCAAGTGGTGTCGTCGGCCAAAACCGTCGTTGCATCACTCACGTTCGGACTGCAATTTCCACCTTCCTTATGACTGCAGAGCCCAACGCTTCAGCCGCTCCCGCGCCCACCGATTTTATTCGCGATATCGTCGCCTCCCACGTGGCCGAGAGACGCTACGCGAAAATCGTCACGCGTTTTCCGCCCGAGCCGAACGGCTACCTTCATATCGGCCACGCCAAGTCGATTTGCCTCAACTTTGGCATCGCTCGAGAGAATAATGGCCAGTGCAACCTGCGCATGGATGACACGAATCCGGCCAAGGAAGAAGTCGAGTACGTCGACTCCATCACGGCCGACATCCGTTGGCTGATTGCCGGATGGGCTGATCACTGTCTCGGTTTCAAACCCAAAGACGCAACGCCGGCCACGCAGACGATTGAAGGCAAACTCGATTACTACCTCGGGCCCGTCTCCCCCGATGCGGCCGGTTCAGAGCCGTTCTTCGCGTCGGATTACTTCGATCCGATTTACGAATACGCGGTCGCGTTGGTTAGGAAAGGCAAAGCCTATGTCTGCGATCTGAGCGCGGAAGACACGGAGGCGTATCGCGGATCCCCCGACAAACCGGGACGCGACAGCCCGTACCGCAACCGGAGCGTCGAGGAGAACATTGATCTCTTTCAACGGATGCGCTCAGGCGAATTTCCCAACGGCGCTCGTTCGCTCCGCGCCAAGATCGACATGGCGTCGCCGAATATGTGGCTGCGCGATCCCCTGCTCTACCGGATTCGTCACGTCCCGCATCACCACACGGGCGACAAGTGGTGCATTTATCCGCTGTACGATTTTGCCCACTGCCTGAGCGACTACCTCGAAGGTGTTACTCACAGCATTTGTACGCTCGAATTTGTCGACCATCGTGCACTTTACGATTGGATCCTGGAAAACTTGGATCTGCCTCGTGCGCTCCCGCACCAATACGAATTCGCGAAGCTGATCCCCAGCTACATGATCGTTTCGAAACGCCGGCTCATTCAGCTGGTCAACGAAAAAATAGTTACCGGCTGGGACGATCCGCGGATGCCCACGATCAGCGGATTCCGCCGACGCGGCGTACCGGCCAGCGCGCTGCGCGCCTTCGTCACCGGTGTCGGCGTCACCAAATACAATTCCGTCACGGACATCGCCGTCCTCGAGCATGCCGTGCGAGAGGACTTGAATGCAAAAGCCCAGCGGCGCCTCGCGGTCCTTCGTCCCGTGAAGATCGTCCTCACGAATATCGCCGCGGGCGTCGAACTCGAATGCACCGCCATCAACGATCCTCAGTCTGAAAATCCGACTTCGCGAAAAATCGCTCTAACTCGCGAAATATTCATCGATAGCGACGATTTTGCAGAAGTCCCGCCACCCAAATATTTCCGCCTGAAGCCGGGTGGTGAGGTGCGACTCAAGTACGCGTGCATCATCAAATGCGACGAGATGGTGAAAGACGCCACCGGTGCGGTCGTCGAACTTCGCTGCACCGCTGACCTCTCCACTCGGAGCGGCGGACCCAACTCGGACAAGAAAGTCAAAGGCACTATTCATTGGGTCAGCGCCACCCAGTGCGTTGACGCCGAGGTTCGACTCTACGACCGACTCTTCACGGTTCCGGAACCCGGCGCCGAGGAAGATTTTCTCAGGCACATTAATCCACACTCTCTGGACGTCGTCACCGGCAAGCTCGAGCCATCTCTAGCCACCGCCGCACCGGGCGAGTGCGTTCAATTCGAACGGCTCGGCTATTTCACACCCGACGAAAAGGACAGCGCACCCGGGCGCCTCGTCTTTAATCGTACCATCACGCTCAAAGATACCTGGTCTAAAAAGTAGGTTGCGCGCTCCTCGCGCAACGGGTCGTCGTTCCACCGTTTCGCACGCGCGAAGCGCTCGAATTTCAAAATCAAATCCAATTAATTGCTCATCGTTCATGGACGAAATCCGTCTGGCAAGAGTCGTAGTTTACGGCGGCGACGAGCCGCAGCCCACCCCTGTCATTTTGAACGACATCGAGGCGCGCGTGCTCGGCGCGTTGATCGAGAAACAGGTGACCACGCCGGATTATTACCCGCTGACGCTGAACGCGCTGGTTAATGCCTGCAACCAGACGTCGAGCCGCGATCCTGTCGTCAACTATGATGAGGCAACGGTCATGCGAGCCCTCGACGGCCTTCGCGATCAGAAGCTCGCCAGCGTGACAACCGGGGCCGAAAGCCGCGTCCCTCGCTACCGGCACAAACTCACAGAACGCTTCGAGCTCTCGCCCGCTGAACTCGCCACCCTGTGCATTCTCATCCTGCGCGGACCGCAAACGTCGGGTGAAATTCGCACGCGCTCCGGACGATTGCATGAATTCGCCTCAATCGCCGAAGTGGAAGCGACACTGGACGCTCTCGCGGCGCGGCAGCCAGACGCGCTTGTCACCAAACTTCCGAGACAACCTGGGCTCAAAGAATCTCGGTTCGCTCACCTATTGAGCGGAAAGGTGACATCCGCCTCGGCCGAGACCTCGCCAGTTTCATCGCCGGTGACACCTGCACCGGATCGCACGGCTCAACTTGAACAAGAGGTCGCCGTGATCCGCCAACAACTGGAAGAACTCCGTCAGCAGTTCGCAGAATTCCGAAAGCAGTTCGAATGAAGATAGCGGCTTACTTGCCTCGACCGTTCAAGCGGATGATCTGCTGACCTGCGTGAAGCGAAGTCGTTTTTCCTTTCCAAACGAAACTGCCGGTAACCCCCGCCGGCAGCGTAAGCGTGGCCTTCAATCCGTCACCTTCCCGTCGATACGACGCTTTGATTTCGCCTGCCGGATGCGGCACAACGCCATCGACGCGCTGGAGTATGCCGAGATGCGGCTCAATCCGCACCGTCGCGAAACCGGGTGACGCAGGCTCAATCCCACACACCGTCGCGAGTAATTCGTAAACGGGCGATGCGCTCCACGCGTGGCAATCCGAGCGTGTGGGCTCCGGTTTCTCCGCAAACGTTGTGAGCCCAAGATCCAACATCGTCCGCCAAGGACCGAGTTGTGACAGGTAGTCGTCACCCCGGCCCGCGGCCTTCAGCGCACGGAGCAAATAAAATCTAAAGTAAGTCGAGCACTGCACGAGCGTGGAATCCGTCATCGTTCGCTGCATCAATTCAGTCGCAGCTGGTCCTGTCGCTAAGCCGCAGAGGACAGCAAGCGCATTTGCGTGCTGACTAAACGATCGCTTCGCCGGCGAATCCGCGTAAAGCTGCCGGGTAGCGTCCCAGCAATGTTGCTGCACCGCCTGTTTCAGCCGTTCGGCCAATTTCTCGTACCGTTCAGCCAGCTCAGCACGACCAAAGGCCCGGCACAATTCTGCCGCCCGCAGCAGCGTTCCAGCGAGCTGCAATGTCACAATGCTCGAACCGCCGGTCCGAGCGCCTTCCGGTTCCCCGCCGATTCCCTGCTCGTCGCTCCACGACCATTGATCGGTCCAGTCGACAAACGTCCAATAATCCAGCGGCCCGAGCAGACCGGATTTCGCATCAATCCTATTTTCAAACCATCCAAGCACGGCCTGCACACCAGGTAGTCGGGCTTGAACAAACGTATCGTCCGTCCGGTGCATCCAATAATCGTGAACCATGTCGATCCAGAACAACGAAAACGTGTTGATGACTTGAGGCGTAACCGACGGATATCGACTCTGCGTCAGGCCTTCCGCGATTCGCGAGCGGTCGTACAACTCGATCGCGTTGCGCATCAACCGATCGTCACCCGCCACATAGAGCGAGATCAGCGCCTGAATCCGCGTGTCGCCGACGTACTGGAGCTGCTCATAGTAAGGACAATCAACATACGTCTCAAACGCGCACAGCCGCGCGGTTCGCCAGCCGACTGACCAAATTCGCGCCAGCAATGGATCATCGCTTTGGAACGATGCATGTTCCTTGAACGGATACGCCGTGAAGACACCGTGAACATCATCGACCCGCAGCGGTTCAGCCCCAGTTTCGATCTCGAGTTGAATATAGCGAAACGTGCGAAAATCCGACGGCCCATAAACGCGTCCGGTGCCTCCGTCCGGCAGAAATTCATCTGTGACGCCAATCAGTTTTCGCCCCTCCACCTCGTCTCGATTTCCCTTGTTGCCGGCATCGTCGACCAGCGCCTCAGCATACGAGAGCGACACCCGGCCGCCTTTGCCTCCACTCACCGTCAAAACCGGGAACGCGTTCGTCTCGAAGCCTTGGTCCAACAGCAGCGTGACGCATGACTCGGCAGCAACCGTGAACGCGTGCCCACCTTTCAAAAAATCAGGCGGCACGTCGACTCCCGTAGCGCGTCGCACCTCTCCAAGGCGCAACAGCGTTTCCTCCATCAGCGGAATCGTCCGCGGACGCAGCCAGTGATCCATATCCGTTCCCACTCCGTACGGGTTTCCGTGCGCCAACACGCGCGCATTCGCCCATCGCGTGTCGTCAAAACCGGCGGATTCCCAACCCCAAGGATATGTCTGCGCGTCAACGCGATTGCCCGGCCCAGTCACAATGTAGGTCGCCAGTGTCACCGGGACGGCAGAATTGGAGTCGTCTTTAAAAACCTTCCATGAATCGTCGGTATTAACCTGCTTTTCAGCGACCGTGTCGCCTTGCATGAGGAAGCTGGTCCGCATCGCAGTGATCGCATAAGGCGTCGCCTCTCCATAGCTCAACACTCGCGCGGCGATCACATTGATGCCCTGATGGAGAAACGGCGCGAGATCGACGCTCTCGTAATGCCACACCCATGCATCGCTGCGCTGCGGTCCGAAACAGATCGACTGGCCGTTTACGAATAACCGGTACCGCGCGTCGGCCGTCACGTGCACAATGAATCGCTCAGGTTTTTGCGCCAGGTCCAGCGTCCTTCGAAATAGATAGACGCCATACTCGTTTTTCGGCGCCGCCGGATGCGTGATCCACGACGCCGGCCACGCGAGTTTCAGTAATTTTTCCGAAGGCAACGGCAGCCCGCTGCTGGAAGATTGCTCGGACCGAACTGGAGCAATGAACGCGATGCACAACAAGAAGACGATCGAACGCATGCGACGACGGGGTTGGGTCACATCCGGAAAGTGACGACAACGGTTCCGGCCGCAATCCCTGTCACCGCGTTTGCACGCGTTACAATTTACCTTTCACGGCAAGGGTCGCCAGCCTTCCGCCCGAACTCTCCACGTGCCGTCTTTTGGAAAACCAGGATAACGCTCATCGCAGCCATCCCAGCCCGCAACCATGAGCGCAACTGCGGAAAGAAATGCGCCATTCGCCGGCAGGTACACCGCGATCTCACTTCGGCGCGCGCCAGGCGGAGCATCCTTCGCCAGCGCGACATCGCTGCGCTGCGGACAATGTCCACTGGCCGTGTATCGATTGTTCGGCCCGTCGCGCAGCAGGACCTCCATTGCCTTCGCGGGCTCACCCAACCGTGTCGCCGTCATGGCAATCATCGGATAATCCCAACCCCAAATCTTCGTTTCCCAATCCCAGCTCTCCATCACCGCCGCGAACGTACGCTGCATCGTCGCTCGATCAGCTCCCGCCGCCGCCGGCAAAAATCCGAGCGCCATCAGCATTTCGGGATGATCGTGCCGACTCGCGATGTTGTCCCAGGTATCTGGATGCGACTCCAAGGCGACGTACTTTCCATCGCGAACTGGCATCGGCGAAATTTTCCGCACAATCTCGTCCCAGTGCGGATCACGCGGAAGCCCGAGTCGTTCCCGCCATGCCTGCGCGACGCCTAATGCCCAACGCCAATACGCCAGCTCGAACGACGGGTTTTGGCTTGTTGCTGGATCGTAGATTTCCTGCGCGATCCACAACGGTGGACCCAACACGTATTCTCCTCGTTTTGGATCCAGCCAGACCATCGATGCCAGGCATTCCGCGGTCTCGAGGACCAACTCGCGATATTTCGCCAGCGTTTCAGGCGTCGGAGAATCCCGGTAAAGCAATTCGCACAGATAAATCAATTGCGGTTGATTCCAGACGATCAGTGGATTCCCGCCGGGGCTTTCCCGTCCATCAGGTCCCACCATTTTTGCCCAACGTGCGCCGCGCAGCCCTCGACTTTTCGCGCGCGCGCGCGCCTGCGGTAACTGCGATTGGTACCATTCCAAATTCTTCGCCAACAACTCCGGATGCCCCCAGAGCGCGAAATGCGCCGCATGCCACCAAAGCATTTCCGTGTGATGTTTCCCATACCACGTACTGCACGTCAGCCCGCTCTCCTGCGGTGGAACGTCGCCCGCCATCTGCACCGCGAGCAAGTACTGCGAGAGCACGACTCGCTTTTCTAACTTGACGGCGAGTTCGTTCGTACTGCCGGTGAGGTCGAGCGCCGCAGCTTGATTCCAAAATTTTTCCCAGTGGTTTTTCGAAGCAGCGAACACCGCTGCTCCGTTCGCAACGGCCAACGTTTTCGTCGCCGAGAATGTCAAACCGAACTCAATCGTGTCTTTCTGCCCTTCACCGGTCACATGGAATTCGTGCGGTCCCGCGCGACGCAGTGAGTGGTCGCTCGCAACGAAGTAACGCGTGCTCTTCACCGTTCGCTCCACGATCCGATCGTTGACGAGTTCCGACTGATGCGTCTCGGGTTTACTCCAGTCGTAACCAGGCGTGTTCTTTACCGCCGGATCGTGGCCGCGGGGAAATGCGATTCGCACTCGCAGCTTCCCTTTCGCGACCAGCGGCGACGTCAAACGAACGCCAATCGTGTCCGTCCGCGGATCGCACGCTGTGATCACTTCAACCGGCGACCCTCCGAGTTCATAACGGCTGGTAATCACACCGGTCCAGAGGTCCAGCGTCTGAACCAAGTTCTTCACATCCTCCGGAACAAACTTGGATCCGTCATCTTTCGTCCAGTCGAGAGCGACTTGGCCGAGCGGATGATTGCGCGGGTTTTTCCGAAGCCAGTTTCCGGCCGGCGAACTCGCGTTCGTCGGAAAGCCAAGCTTGGTTCCGTTCGCGAGGGTGAACTCGCGATTTGTGTCTGCCAGTTTGTAACCGTTCGGATTCTTGTCCTGCAC
>DAITQE010000025.1:14188-14581 GCA_036833235.1 Opitutus sp. | reverse complement strand
CCACGCCTTATATGGCCACCTACGGTGCGTCAAAGGCCTTCGTGCTGCACTGGAGTCTCGCGCTCGATGCGGAACTGCGCGGCAGCGGCGTGCGCGCGCTTGCCGTGTGCCCGGGTCCGACCGCGACGCAATTTTTTCGACGTGCCGGCCTGCAGCAGGGCAGTGTCGCGGACCAGTTGAGCATGTCGTCCGATCAAGTCGTCATGGCCGCGCTGCATGCGCTCGCGAAGAACCGAAGTTTGGTCGTGACGGGCTGGAAGAACAAAATCTCAGCGCTTGCCGGCGGAATGGCGCCAAAAAGGCTGGCGACCTGGGTGGCGGCTAAAGTTATCGGGCGCTATCGAATGCAGCAGGTGCAGCAATGAGCGCCGGAGAAGTTGGCGATGAACGGCG
>DAITQE010000025.1:0-14178 GCA_036833235.1 Opitutus sp. | reverse complement strand
AGGGAGCGGAGATGGATAGCTTTTCCCAGCGCGCCTGTGCCTGGCCGAGACGCCTGCGGCAGGGGCCCGTGAGGATGATTTCACTCGAAGAAGTGCGCAGCTGGATCGTGTACGAGGACGCGAGATTGCTGGTGGTTGGGAAACCGGGCGATGTGGTGTGTCATCCGTCGAAAGCGGGCCCGTGGTCGAGTCTCGTTGGCGCGACGCGCGAGTATACCGGCCTGCCGACGATTCACTTGGTTTTCCGATTGGATCGCGAAACGAGCGGCATCGTCGTGCTCGCGAAAGATCCCAAGATGGCGAGCCGCCTGCAAACCGCGATGCAGGAGCGAAAAATTGGCAAAGCCTACCTCGCGGTACTTACGGGAAATCTGGCGGCTGCGATCACGGTCAATCAGCCGCTGGGTGACGACGTAACGAGTCCGGTGTTCGTGAAATCAGCGGTGCGCGACGATGGGCAAACGGCGGTGACGCATTTTGCGCCGGTGACGGTTTCAGCGGACGGAGCGTTCACGTTGGTGCGCGTTGTAACGGAGACAGGTCGCAAGCATCAGATCCGCGCACACGCGCAATGGCTGGGCCACACGATTGTCGGCGACAAAATTTATGGGCCGGATGCGCGGTGTTATCTGGAGTTCATCGACGCAGGCTGGACGCCGGCGTTGGCGGAGAAATTATTGTTGCCGCGACAAGGATTGCATTGCGCCGAAATCGATCTGCGGCCCGCGGGAATGGATCACGTATTCACCGCGCCAATGCCGCAGGACCTGCGAGACTTTTGCCGAGAGCACGGAATATCTTTGACGGCTCCGGTGTAGGTTGCGCGCTCGCCGCGCAACGGTTCGAGACACCTGCACGGGTCGCATTCCTTCCTTGCCCGTTGCGCGGCGAGCGCGCCACCTACCATTGTGCTGAACCCCCTGAACCCCAAGCATAACACCGCGGTCGATCCTCAGTGCCCCACGCAAATTACTTCATCACCATCTGTGTCGAACCGCGAATTCCTGTTTTAAGCCGAGGATCAGCCGAACGCATCCTCCGTGAGGCTCGTGCGATGACTGCCGACACTACGTGGATGCTGCGTTGCATGACAGTGATGCCCGATCATCTGCATCTATTCTTCACGCTTGGCGAACGCCTCAGTCTTTCGCAAGCGGTGGGTCGACTAAAAACCAAAACGCAATCCCTGCTTCGCCCTCGCACGGACTGGCAGAACAATTTTTACGATCATCAACTGCGCCCGACTGATTCTGTCGAAGCCACAATCCGCTACGTCTACCAAAATCCATATCAGGCCGGTCTGGTTTCAGCAAAGGACAGCTGGCCATATTTTTACTGCCACACAAACGACTGGGCATGGTTCAATGATCTCACCGACTCCGGTCAGCCATTTCCCGAATGGCTCGTGTAGGTGGCGCGCTCGCCGCGCAACGGGTTGAGATCCGGCAATCGGACGCGAGGAATTATTCGAAAAACGTGGCGCGGCGAGCGCGCCACCTACATTCGATCCCGACAGGTTGGTCCTTCGCGCAACGAATCCGGTATTTCACCCGAATCCGCTCACCCGGATCTCAACCCATTGCGCGGCGAGCGCGCAACCTACAACGGACGACGGTTTGATAATGGCACGGCGTCGATCGCTGTCTCGACCGCGGCGCGGAGGGCGGCGACGCGCTGCGCGAGCGGCAGGGCGGACGGAGTTTCGAGCGTGTAGGTAAGCGTCGTGTGGTGGGCACGGAGATAAATCGCTTCCGGCCAGAGTTCACGAAGAGAGGGATCTGCAACGGGGCGGATGATACCGCGCGTGTCGATCTCACGACCGTCGATGACAGTCGCTTCCTCGATCGGACAGACTTGCTCTACGGCTGCAATCATCGATTCGGCGAGTGCGATTCGCGACAATGGATTCAGCTCGTACAAATAAAAACCTGCGGACTCCCAGTCCTCATGGAGACAGACGGCGACATCGAAATTCGGCTGGCGCTGCAGCCAGCTGATGTGGGCGCGAATCTCGGAGGAGAGGAGATGTTTGTAATCGCGGTTGAGGTCCACCCGATCGGCGTTTTCGCGCGTGCGGGCGAGGATTCCCGCTGGATTGAGCAGCGGGCACAGAAACCAATTCGCGCGAGCGTCGAGCACGCCCGCTTCGAGCATCTCCAGTAACGCCAGCGGTGGCGCGGGCTCATCGCCATGGATTCCCGCCGAAAGATAAATTCGCGGACGCGGACCAGGCGTGCGCTTGGTAAGCGCGAGCATTGGACAGCCGGAAATCTCGCCGAACCGGTCTGCGCTGAAACCGGCGGAACGTCCGGCGGATTCCAATCGAGCGACCAACGCATGCGGGTCAAGAATCGCGGTTGAAGCGGCATTTGTCGTATCTGTCGACGGTCCGTTGCGTTCATTCATCGTACTCATGGTTCGAAGATTCGAAAGGGAGCACGATCTAGCGTCTTACTCAATCGCTGCAAAAAAAATTGGGCGCGGCACAAATGGCCTCCGCCGCGTAGCCTGCACATTAGCACTTCAACGAACAAAACTTTGGGCCACAGAGGACACGGAGCTCGGACACAGAGTGCACAGAGAAAAAACTCGATCCAACTCGAGTTAAGCGCTGAGGACCCAGAGACCGACAGAATGGGCTGCGTTGCGAAAAATGGATCAGTGGCCGAGTCGCGAGACCATCGCGTACACGATCAATGCGAGGAGGACCAGGCCGGTGCCGAAGAAAAGGAAACCAAAACTCTTGGCGATTTTCTTGCGACCTTCCCATTCATCTTTCACGAGGTGCTGGTCGAGTCGGTTTTCTGAAACCAGCCGGTCGTACCAGCGCTTCCGCTCGTGCAACATCTCGGTCTTCGAAATGCGGCCGGAGAAGATCACGGTGTCCATCGGGAATTTCTCGATCCGGAAATGCGTATTGAAAAAATGGAACGTGAAGATGAAGCCCGCCGCGAGCAGCGCCTCGTCCGAGTGGATGACCAGCGCAATATTGATCACCCAGCCGGGCATGAAGCCGGTGAAGAACTTCGGAAACCACATGATCAAGCCCGAGACGCCGATTGCGAAGATGCCCCAGAACACGGCGAAGTAGTCAAAGCGTTCCCAATACGTCCAGCGATCGAATTGCGGGCGCGGACCCTTGCCGAAGAACCATTTTTGATGAGCCACGAAATCGCGCCAGTCCTGCAACGACGGCACCATGGAATCGGGTCCAAAAACCGCACCGATGATCCGACGCAGTTCGATGCGCCCGGTCTCTGGATTGCGGGTGGATTTGCGGCGATTCCAGAGGGATGAGAGCAGTTCGCCAAGATGCAGGATAAAGTACGTGAACGTGACGATTGCGCCGAAATGGTGAAGCGATCGCGCGACACCCGCGCCGCCAAGTATGCGGAAAATCACCTTCGCCCAATCGGTGTAATAGAACTTCAGCGGCATGCCGGTGATCACCAGTAGTAGGAAACTGGTGACGACCATCAGGTGCAGGAAGCGTTCAAAAGGTGTGAATCGCGTGTACTGCACGTCGTCGGCCTGCTGCTTTACGATGGCTTCGCGGAATGTCTTTGAATCGGTGAGATACAGGTAAATCGAACGGAACAGCCAGAAGAGCGTGTGGACGCCAAAGAAGGCGAACACGCCGATCAGCAGTGCCGTCATGAAGAGGAAGACCTTGTTCAGCCCTGGATAATTTACCTTATCGAGCGGGTTCGCGTGTGGTTGATATTCGGTAAACTTCGCGTTGACCCCGGGGTGACATTGCCGGCACGTCGCTACGATTTTTCCTTTTGAAAGGCGCGAGCGCGGATCGCTGACGGGGAAGACGTCGTGATGCCCGTGGCAATCGAAACACGCGGCGACCTGGGGCGCGCGATTCGGCTGGCCCAACGCCATCGCTTTGCCGTGGTATGTCTCGCGATAGTGAGTGAGTCGATCTTCGTGACACTTGCCGCAGCTTTGGTCGCTGTTGGCTTTGAAATGCGCATTTGTGGGTTTTTCGATGTCGTGGGCGGTGTGGCAATCAGTGCAGACCGGGCCCTTTTTGTCGCCTTTGAGGAGCAACTGCCCGTGCACGCTCTCATTGTAAGTTGCTTCGATCCCGACGTGACATTTACCGCAGGATTTGGCGATGTTCGCATGATTCGAGTGCGAATCCTTGTCGACGCTGCGCTTGATGTCGTGAACGCCGTGGCAGTCGTTACACGCTGGCGCAACGATAAGGCCCATTCGGACAAGTGCCTGGCCGTGAATGCTGTCGAGATAGTGACCGGCGGCCTCTGTCTTGCCCATCCGATATTCCTTCGTGAGCTTGGGATTATCGTGACAGGTGCCGCAGGTCTTCGGGAGGTTGAGTTTAAAAACGGGAGAGTCGGCTTGCTTGATCGGCACGATGTCGTGCGTGCCGTGGCAACTTGAACAGGACGCAGCATCGGACGCGCCCATCTTGTGACTCATGCCGTGAATGCTGGTCGCGTACTGCTTGACGGCGTCCGCGTGACACGAGGCGCATTGAGCAGGCGCGACTTTCGACGGATGCGGGGATTCGGTGATATCCGCGTGGCAATCGACACAGTTGAGTTTGCCGTGAACGGACTTGGCGAACAGCTCCGGACGGACTCCGACCCACTCCGGCGGCTGGCCTTTTTTGCGCGGCTGGAACTCGGCCTCGTGGCAATCCATGCACTCGCTGTTCGGCACGATCGGCGTGGCGGGCGCTGGCTCAGCCGAGAACGTCAGAGACGCAAACAAGAGCTGCACGAGAAGGGGTAGCCACAGGCGCACGGGATACATGGGAGCGAGCCAGCACAGTGTGCCTGTTGCCGGCGCGTTGGTCTGCGCGGGCGTTGCGCGTTGATACGCAAATTTTGGCGGTTCGGGCTACGCGTGGGTTGCCGATTGCGCGCATTTCTTGCGCAACTCGAACGGCGTGTTTGTTGCGGGAATATAGGCGGGGGCCCACCCGTATTCGGTCGAGTCCGCGCTGCACGCGAGATGAGGGCACCCCCGCCCACAAAATCAACGGGGTAGTCCGCTCTGAGAGCGGCATTCTGCTGGCCAGCAGAATGCGCTCCCGCGCAGGGCTACACTGAAAAACGCCGGTAACGAATAAGCACCGCTCGGTAGCTGGCCTCGGTGAGCGTGGTCCGGGTCACCGCCCTGAGTAATTCAATCGCTTCCTACGTGCCGCCGGTCAGCCGTTCAGATTAGCGCGAGGTCTGCGTCTCAGGATGGGCCGCGCTGGTGGGTGGATCGGCGGGATAATCGAGAAACTCCCGCTCCGCTTGTAGCCAACGCGCAAAATCAGCAGCGCGGTCCCAAGCGTTTTGGCTGGCGAGTTCATCCGCTCGCCGCGCGACGCGAAGCTGCAGTGCGACCAATTCATCGTCGGCAAAGGGCGGCGCATTCTCGATCTCTGATTGTGAGGCGTTCATGGGGCGAATAATTCGAGCCGCGAAAACGGACAGCCGATGCCGTTCCGTCGTTCGTGCACGTTGAAGGTGACAGGCTCGGCCAATTTCTCAAGCGGCACCCCTGTTAAGATCACATGACAACCGCAACGGGCTGACGCCCGATGATGGCGTAAAAAAGGAGAGGAAACCGTAAACTCCTTTTAAAGACACGAAATGACACGAAAAAGAATTGGCGCGGGCCGAGAGTCAGACCTCTGTCCCGCTCGTTCGTAGTTACTTCAGTGTAACTGTTGTGTAATGTCAGATTTGGGAGGCCGCTGGTTGTGCGGCGGCCTCCCTTTGCTCGTGCGTCCAGTCCGAAGCCACAAGGTCTGGTTCGCCTGCTGCGAGTCGTACGACAAGCACGCAACCTACACCAAGCCGTGGTTCGAAATCGTGTAGTTCCGTCTTCAGACATCTGGAGATCGAATTCCGACTAAAGCCGGGACCACGAACCGCGCCGGGTCCATTACGAACAAAACGCCTGGAACTACGATGCGCCCTGGCTGGAATCTGCGCGGCGATTTTTTAATCTCCGCCTTGCTGGAGGTTTCGGTTATCTTCTTAACTCAATTGTGCGCCGCTCCGCCGCTTCGACCCGATCTTATTTTCTTTCGAGCCATTGGCGGTTTCTTCTCGCCACTGCGCTCCTCGCCGTCGGCCCTGCGATCACGTTCAGTCAAGCGCAGTTGAGCCTCGCTGAACTCCACACCCGCGCAGATGCGGGCGACGCGGATGCACTCAACGCGTTGGGTAACGCGTACGCCAACGGCTCGGGCGTGGCGCAGGATTTTGCCGCGGCGGTACGCTACTACACGGAGGCAGCACTGCACGGCCACGCGCCGGCGGAGTACAACCTCGGAATGCTCGCCGAACTCGGTCGGGGCATGGCGCCGGACGCAGGCACCGCGTATCGTTTTTATCTCAAAGCCGCGCAGCAGGGATTCGCTCCCGCTCAATTCAGCGTGGGTAACATGTGCGCGACGGGAGAGGGGACCGCGCAGGATTTCAGCGAGGCGGCAAAATGGTTTCGGCAGGCCGCTGAAAAAGGCATTGTTGAAGCCCAGTACAATTTGGGGCTCGCGTGCGAGCTCGGCCGCGGAGTGCCGAAAGACGAAGCGGAGGCTCAGAAGTGGTATCGCGAAGCCGGTAACCACGGTTATGCCCGTGCGCAGTACAATCTCGCTTTGATGCTCGACGAAGGCCGCGGATCAGCCGCCGATCCTGCGGCTGCCGCCGAAAACTATCGAGCCGCCGCTGAGCAGGGATTTGCCCTGGCGCAAAACAACTACGGAATTCTTCGTGCGGAAGGCCGGCCAAATTTGCCCGCGGACCTCGTTGAGGGCTATGCTTGGCTCGCGCTTGCTGCCGAGAACGGCGCCAAACCGGCTGGCCGCGATATCCTCGCGAAGAAATTAACGCCTGCTCAATTATCGGCTGCGACGGATCGGCTGACGACATTGCGAAGTCAGCTTTCTGTCCATTCGGCCTCGGCCCCGAAATCTTCGATTGCCAGTGGACCGGCCGCTGCGCCGGGCAATGAGTCCGGCGAACTCGCTTCACGGTTGAAGTCATCAGAGGCAGCTCTCGCTGCGCTCAAGGTTGAGCACGCCCGGGTGGCCGACTCGGCTCGTGCGCTCGAAACCGAAAAAAAAGCGCTCCAACAAAAACTCGCCGACCGCGCCAAAGCTGCTGCGCCTGATTCGAATCTCGCGACGGGAGCCGAAAAACTAGCGGTCGAAAACACCGATCTGATGGCGCATGAAACCTCGGCCAAGCGGCAAATCGCGGAGCTGCAGACCGCGCTGGCGGAAGCGCGCGCGAGCCAAAAGAAACAACTCTCGACGGGAACTGAGGGCGTTAATCAACAGCTCCCGGTCGCGCAGAAAAATACTGTGGAGCAGGAGAAGGCACGGGCGACGGCGAACGAAAAATTGGCGGAATTGCGTGCCGAACTCGCGAACGCCAAAGCGGCCGCCAGGGTATTGCAGCAAACCAACGCGGAACTTGAGCGCGCCTCCGGCGGTGCCCGAACGGTGGAGCTGGGCAACGCAAGAGCAGAGCTGGCGGCCCTCCAACGCACCCAGGAGGCAGATCGGGAAACGTTGACGAAACTCAACGCGCAACTCGATGGCGCCGGTAAGACGATTGAAGACTTGCGCGGGAAAAATGAGTCCTTGCTGAAGGAGTTGGACGTTTCAAAAAAGAGTGCGGCCGCGGCCCTTGCAGCGCAGACGGACGTCGCGAAATCGGCGCCGGACAACGATGCATCCAAGCTCGAACTACAGACGCTCCAAAGTCGGGTGCATGCGCTCGAGAGTCAGGTCGAGGAGGAACGCGCAAATGCCGCGCGGGAAATTACGACGCTGGCGGCCCAGCTGCAGCAGTCTCGCGAAGCCAACCGCGCGCTGATGGAAGCCAACAGTGCATTGGTTGGTTCAAAGCAGGCAGGAGATTCCGCCGTCAACGAACAGCTGACCGGCCGCGTCCAGGCGCTCACTGAAGAAAACGAAAAGCTGCGGAAGGAACAGCAGCGGCTCACGAGCGATGCGGCGCGTTTGACCGAAGAGAAAAAAGCGGCGGAAGAAACGGCGGCGGCCGCCAGACGGACGCCAGAAGCGCCAGCCGGCTGGTCAAAGGAAAAGGCCTCACTGGAAGCGCAGGTTGCGCAGATGACCCAGCAGGTCGACCGTGCTCAGTTCGAGATTGCGGAGTTGAAAACGCGAGTCACATCGAGCGATCAATCAGCGAAGGAAACGGCCGCGACGGTTGATCAACTGAAGACGGCCAATCAGAAACTCGAGACTGACGCGAAGGGGCTCAACGAACAAATCGCGACATTGCGGGCGAATAGCGGACATCGGGCGGAGATCGAACAGGCCCGCGCCGCCGCGGAACAGAAAGCCGCGGCAGTGGCGACGCAGCTTGCCTCCGCGCAGCGCGACATCGCGAATTTACACGCCGAAAACGAGCGCTTGAGCGAGAATGTGCAGGCGGTGAATCGTGATCGTGGAACGCGCATCGCGCAGCTTCAGCAGGAGAACGCCGCGGTTTCGGCGCGTTTGCGACAGGCGCAAGGAACACTGGACCAAATCGCCGCCGCGGCGCGGATCATTAACGGCGCGTCCGGATCGCCGCCCGCCGTCGGTCAGCCGTCGCGGTCCGCTGCGCCATCCGTTTCTGTGCCAGCTGCGGTCGCGCAGACGGCGAGATTTCACACCGTGGCGGAAGGCGATTCGTTGAGTCGCATCAGTGTTCGATATTACGGCACCACGAATCGATGGAAGGAAATTTACGATGCGAATCGCGAACTATTGAGACGCGAAAATGCGTTGAGACCTGGACAGCGATTGCGAATTCCGTGAGCCGGAATGACGAAACATTGGGTCGGTAGACCCATGCTACTCGAGAAACGCTGCGTCCGCGCCCAGCATTGCGCGCGGGCTCCCCGCGGTAGCCGGGGAAGGTGAGCATGCGTTGCGGGGCCGCTCAGGCCGCGGCTTCCTTGCGCTGTCCGTTTGCGGGTTTAACCACGCCGTTGTTGGCGAGGGCGGCGAAGAAATTATCCCGCCGCTCGCGGGCAATCTGCACGTCCTTGGTGCCGAGCGAACGGCGAATGCGCTCTTTCGTGAACGGTGTTGGATGGATGGTATAGTGCAGGAACCAAGTCCCGTGGTTGTCCCACAGGTGGTGGTTGGGATTTTCGGCGTCGACTCGGATGGCTGGGAGTTTAGCTAGGGAGCTCATGATGCAGGAGGTGTGGCGGACGACTTCTCGCAGCAGGGTAAAACAAAAAACCGACCTGGGCATCAGGTCGGTCTCGTCTTCGGGAGCGTTCTTGGTTCGCCCCTCTTTCGAGTGGCGCACATCCGAGGTCTCCCCCGATCCACCGTGGCCGCTCCCGGCCCGGTTGGCGGAGTCGACTTGTTAAGGTCGACTCGTTCCTGATGCGACAGCCAACATGTTGGCAGAGGTCAGCCTGTCCAGCATTTTTTTCTTAGAATTTTTCCTCGGTGTCTGCTCGTCTTGTAGGTGGGGTGCATCACTGGTAATTATCCTCGTGTTTGCCTTCGAATAATTTGTATCAGTCCTTACTTGCCTCGGTGTGTAGACACGGCAGAGGCTCGCCGCAACATGCTCATTCACAGCGTCTATTTCTGGCTAAAACCCGACCTCTCTCCCGCCCAACGCGCAGATTTTCGCCGGGGCGTTGAATCGCTTCGCGCGATTAAGGCCGCCGAAAAAATCTATGTCGGCATCCCTGCCAAAACCGAGAAGCGTCCCGTCATCGATGATTCGTACGCGGTTGCACTTACCGTCTTGTGCAAAAACGTGGCCGCGCATGAGGCCTATCAAATCGATCCCATCCACCTAAAGTTCGTGGAGCAGTTCAAAACATTTTGGACGCGCGTCCAAATTTACGACGCGGAGTGAACGCTGCGTCAGCGTTGGCAGAGAGCTCCTGAACCTTCGAGGACTCATCCTCAGGCGCGAGCGGAACACACGCACATATCACACTGCGGCAGCCGCAACCGAATGATCCCTCGTGCTCATGATCGTGCTCGTGCTCGATCGTTCTGAGCACGAGCACGATTACGATCATGAGCACGAAATCGTCGCTGCGTGAGACGATGTGGCGAGATATCAGCACACATCTATCTGTAGCTGGCCTCGCAGAGGCCGGTCCATGGCACCGGGTTTACCGAGCCCGGCTGCATGGAGCGAGCAGCCGTGGCGCTGCGTTACTTCACCGCCACGACGAACGGAGCGAAGAAGCCGGCTTGCGTAGCGGGAAAACGACCTTTGATCCGAACCGCGCCGTCGATCTGCTCCTGTTCCTGGATATCGCCGAACTCGTGCAATCGCGCGATCACGTCGTAGCGTTCGTGCGGCACAAGCAGCTCCGTGGCGCCAAAGGCATCAGCGATCAGTTCCACGCAACGCGTCTCGAGCACATCCAGCCCGGCGCCAGTCCTGGCGCTGACGAACAGCGCATCAGGGACCAACTGCCGGGCCTGTCGGATCATGGTCTCGTCCGCCATATCGATCTTGTTGAATACGGTCAGAATGGTTTTGTCCGCCGCGCCGAGTTCCGCCAGCACGCTGAGTGTGGTGGTGTGATGTTTCTCAAAGTTCGGATTGGCGACGTCGAGGACGTGTATCAGAAAATCCGCCACAACGACTTCTTCGAGCGTGGCCTTGAACGATTCCACCAGTCCGTGCGGGAGCCGGCGGATGAAGCCGACCGTGTCAGTTACGAGCAGCTTGTGATTGCCGCGAAGATGAAGCTGACGCGTGGTCGGGTCGAGTGTCGCGAAGAGCTTGTCCTCCGCGAGCACGTGCGAACCCGTGAGTGAATTGAGCAGCGAGGACTTGCCGGCGTTGGTGTAGCCAACAATCGCCGCGGTGGGCACCGGCACGCGGAGACGGCGGCGACGCTGCACCCCGCGCTGTTGCACGACTTCGACGAGCTCGGCTTTAAGATGGGCGATGCGATCACGCACAATCCGGCGATCCTGCTCCAATTGCGTTTCGCCTTCGCCCCCGAGCGAGCCCTTGCCGCGTTGACGCGAAAGATGGGTCCAGGCGCGAGTGAGCCGCGGCAGCGAATATTCCATCCGCGCGAGCGCGACCTGCAGCACCGCTTCCCGCGTGTGTGCCCGATCGGCGAATACCTCGAGAATGACTTCTTCGCGATCGATGACGGCCAGGCCGGAGAGTTCTTCCCAATTGCGTTGTTGGGCTGGCGAGAGTTGTTCGTCGAATACGATCACGTCCGCGCCTTCGGCCTTGGCGAGTTCGGCAAGCTCCTTCGATTTGCCGCTGCCGAGGAGCAAGGCCGGCGTGGGGGCGCGCAAGTTCACGAGCATCGACTGTACGACCGTGAGGCGCAGATTTTCCACCAGTTCCTTGAGTTCGCCCAAGAGTTCTGCTCCTTCGCCCGGCGGCATGTCGTGCGTTTGCACGCCAATCAGAAATGCGCGCTGGAGATTGCTGGGCTTATCGGAGGGAAATACGGCCATCAGGTAGAACGTGAAACAGAACGTGGATTTGGAGCGGCGTCAATGGGTGCCGGGAATCTTCGATTTGCCCGGTCTTTCGTTTGATGGCGCAGTCCATTACGTGGTAGGCCGCGAGCTTGCTCGCGCATCAGTCTGGCGCACAGCGCTGAGCTTGAGGTCAAATTCCTAGATGAACCTTGTTTTTCCCTTGGACGTGGACGCATTGCCCTCCCGCTGATCGCCAGAGGCTCGCGTCGCCCTTTCATTTGACGGATCGTAGCTGACGAGGCTTGCGTGAGAGATGACTAGCTACAAATTGGGTCCATGACTTCCTGTTCAATTCTCGTCGTGGATGACGAGCCCGAATTGCGCGACTTGATGACGCGCGTTCTTAAGCGGGGTGGCCACCGAGTCACGTGCGCCGCGAACGGAATTGAAGCGAGTCGGGCGGTCGCGAATGAGCGGTTCGACGTCGTGGTGACCGACGTTATCATGCCGGAAAAGGATGGCATTCAGGTGATCAACGAATTACGCCGGAAATACCCGGATGTGCGGATCATTGCGATGTCAGGCGGTGGTCACGTGTCGCGCGATCAGTATCTCAAAATCGCCAAAGGTCTGGGAGCACACGCGCTCTTGGAAAAACCTTTCTCGAATGACGATTTGCTGGCGGCTATCTCGGCGCTGACGCCTCCCGGTCAGCCCCCCGCCGCCAAATCTCCGCCGGCGGGCGTGTAATTGTTCGCGATCATTCGCGACGGAAAATGCGTGGGAGCTCGGGCGTCTCGCGCGCGGGTGGCATGGGCTTCCTGCCCATGGCATCGCGGCGCGGAGCGCCGTCCACGGGCAGGATGCCCGTGCCACTTTCCGAGCCATCCAAAACTTGATCTACGACTGCCTGCCCATTCGCCGGTTCCGTCGGCGGCGTGAGCACCGGACACGATTTCCCAGGAAACCACGTGCCTTCGACAAACGTCGTGGTCGGAATTTCCGGAACGCCCCGCTTATTGTGCTGCAATTGTCCGGCCAGAATTTCCACCGCCAACGCGCCAACCGTCTGGTGATTCTGTCTCACCCCCGCCACTGCGCCGCTCAGGTCCTCGAGAAAAACATCCACAAATGCGACGTCCTCCGGCACCCGGAGCCCGAGGGTTTTGAAGGCCTCGTCAACAAACGCTGCTTTGCTGATCACCACGTCGGGCTTGTAAACCTCGAGCCATCGCTTGAACGGCGCGACTTCGACAGTTACTGGCGCACGGCTCTCGTTGAACCAGCGCTCCACCGGCTCAGCGTCCGGGAAAATGTAGGGCGGCAACCGATCACTCAGCGGCAAGCTCTCTTGTTCGCACAAAAATCCCGCCTTCCACATGTGATCGACGGCGTGATCCCAGCCGCGATGCATGACGAAACCGATCCGGCGATAACCGGCCGCGACGACCTTGCGCACCGCCAGCCGAATAATATCGCACTGATTATTGGTGACGTTGTGTAGCGCCGGCTCATGCGGGAAATAATCGATTTTGATGGCGCTGAACTGCTCCCAGTCGAACTGGATCGCATCGCCCATCTCGCGTCCGTGCGAGGCGACGATTACGCCTTGAATTCCGCGAGCGTGCAAAATCCGACTGAGCCGACCTTGGGTGAGTCCCGTTTCGCGCATCCAAAAATGATCGAGATGGAAACCAAGTTCCTTCGCCTTCGAGTCCGCCCCGGCGAAAAAGTCACAATGCGCCGTCGCGTTTTTCCAACCCCAGCGCGTGTTCCAATTAGTCACGTACGCGATCGTCGGCGGATTTCGCCGCGGCATCACCTGCCCGCGATAGGCAACCAGCGCCCGCAACAATGGATCAGGCCGGTAGCCCATCTCCTCCGCGATCTTCTTGATTCGTGCGCGGGTCTTTTCCGGCAGACGGATGTCGTTTCGCATCGCCATGGAAACCGTGGTGACGTGCACGCCAGCCTTAACGGCGACATTAGCAAGGGTAACGCGACGGGGAATCATTGGGGCGGACTCGTATTGCGACGAATCTGCGCGCGAGCCAAGTCTATTGTTAGAGTATTCGGTCGATGGCTTACACCGAGCTGGAAAATGACCATCTATATTCCCGTGAGTCGCCGTGGTTCCCCTCCACCAAGCAGATTCCCATGACCGGCTCGCCGCATTCCTTTTTCCTCCGTTCCCGATTACCCGTGGCCGATCAAAGTTTTCACACCCAACACTCACCGTTCGGCGCGTTCGCCAGTTTTTCCGTGGGGCTGGTCGACTCTCCCGGTGGCTTCGGCCAGTCCCTCGGTGTTCCTGCGAAACAAAACGTCTATGTCGGCTTCCGGCCTGCCGCGCAGGAAAAATGGCGACTGTTGCCGTTCCTGACTTCGCCCAAATCGGCGGAGACGGCGTACACGGGCGACGAGACCGTCCCCCATCCGCCCACGAGTTTGACGCCACTGCGGCCGGCTGAGTACGAGCGCACGCTTGGCTGGGCCAGTGACACGTGGCGGGCAGATCATTCGCGATTCGGTTTTTCGCTGCTCACGCCGTTCGGCCAGGTGCCGGATCCAGCCCGGCTGAAAAAAAACACAGCGCGCTTTCACCTCGCACCGCTCGTGTGCGGCTGGATCGAATACGACAATCGCGCCGGTGCAAACGCCGTCGAACTGGTCTTCGGCGTAGGTGATCCCGCTCGTCCGCTCCGTCCGCTCGGCGATACGAATTCCTCGCTGGTGGGATT
>DAITQE010000024.1:0-14643 GCA_036833235.1 Opitutus sp. | reverse complement strand
CCGTCAAATATCTCACCGCTGCCGTGTTCATTGCTCCGCGCGCCGCCCCGGCTCCCGTAGTCGATGCGAAAGGCGTCGCCGCTCCGGCCGCCGAGCCGCAAAAGCGCACGCCGGAGGAATTGAATGCTCTCCGTCAACTTGTGATCAATGCGCTCGGGCTCAAAGTCGCCCCGGGCCAATCCATCGACTCGTTGGTCTCGCTGCAGGAAATGCCGTTTCAAGCGACCGAGCAGATACCCTCCCAGATCGCCGCGATTGAAAAAGAAAGTCGCTGGCAGGGTTGGACGGAATCGGCGAGTCGTTGGGCAGGTGTGCTGGGCGCTGGCCTCGTGTTGCTGGTTTTCTGGCGCATGCTTGCGAAGCAAAAACCGGAACCCGTTCCGATCGAGGTTCTCTCGCTTACACCTGAAGCGGCCAACCGTGCGCTCCCCACTGCGCACGGCAGCGTCACTCCCGATCTTTTGAACGAACTCATCCGCCAGAAGCCCGCGAATATTGGTGTGGCGCTGCGTGACTGGGTCGCCGCCGGCAGCACCAAGAATTGATATGAAAAGCCTCAGCTAAAATGCCTGACATCGATTTTTCCAAGGCCAACCGGCAGCAGAAGCTCGCCATCTTTCTCGTGGTCATTGGCCCTGAAGCGGCAGCCAACGTATTGAAGCAATTCGACGAACCCGAGATCGAGCTGCTCTGCCGTGAAATGTCGGCGATCAGTATTGTTTCGGAGGCGGTACAACGGCAGGCGCTCGAAGAATTCGCCAGCGTCGTCGCCCAAAGTCATGGCTCCGCGCTGGGCGGTCTCGCGTATGCGCAACGCACGCTCGAAATTGCGAAGGGCGACTACAAGGCCTCGGCCATCATGGGCCGCGTCGGCCCGGTTGGCACGTCCGTGGAGGTTATCCGCGAGATCAGCGAGATGGAGGGACGCCAGATTTTCAACCTCATCAAGCACGAGCAGCCGCAGACGATTTCATTCGTGCTCTCCTACCTCGATGGAACGAAATCCGCCGAAGTATTCGGTCTGCTTGGACCCGAGTTGCGCGAAGAAGTGATCGAACGCCTCGGCACGATCGAGTCCACGTCACTCGATCTGGTCGGGAAAATTGCGCGCAGCCTCGGCAAGCATTTTGACGCCAAGGTCCGTCCTGCTTTCCACCGGAGCGGTGGTGTTCGCGCGGTCGCCGATCTGCTCAACGAACTCGACAAAGACATGAGCAAGAACCTGCTCGCGCGCCTCGAGGAACGAAATGCACAGCTCGGAGCCGCCATCCGCAAGAAGCTTTTCAGCTTCGAAGATCTGTCTCGTCTGCAGCCCCCGGATTTGCAGCGCGTCTTACGCGAAGTCGACTCGGCGAGCCTCGCGATCTCGATGAAATCCGCCAGCGAATCGCTGCGGGAAAAATTGTACGCGGCCATTTCCAAACGCGCGGCCGAAAGCTTGCGCGAAGAAATCGAGATGCTCGGCCCGGTCCGCCTCAAGGACGTCGAAGCCGCGCAGGATTCGATCATCCAGGTCGTCCGTCGCCTGGAAGAAGAAGGCCAGATCTCACTCGAAGCCGATTCCGAACAGAGTCTCGTGGCGTGAGGTAATTCGAAAATCTTCCTGTGGCTTTCGCTAAACTTATCGCCTTCGACCGCTCCTTGATCGGGATTTCCGCGCCCGGCCAGGCGGGGCGCGTTTATACCGAAGCCGAAGTCGCCAAGGCCACGCAGGCCGCCTATCGGCGTGGCGTCGATGATGCGCGCGGCGCGGCCGACCAGCAGATGGTTGAATTTCGCGCTGACGTCGAACAGCTGAACGATGGGATTTTGAAAAAACTTTCGACTGTCGAACCCGCGCTCGTTGCCGGACTTCGTGATGCACTGCCCGGCCTTGCGCTCGAAATCGCGCGGCGACTTTTGGCCGGTTACGAACCGCCGGCCGAAATCGTTTCCCGTCTCTGCGAAGAAGCGCTGGCCGAGTTGTTTCCGGAGCGGGAAAATCTCGAACTCGTCGTCAGCCCACGCGACGCGGAGTTTCTCACCAAGCTGAATCCGGATTGGATGCAGCGTTATCCCGGCCTGCGCATTTCCGTCGAGAATACGCTTTCGCCGGGCGATTGCCAGGTCCGCAGTCGCTTCGGTCTGACCGATGGACGCCAGCAAACGAAGCTCACGGCGCTGGCGCACAGCCTCATTCCAGCATGAAGAAAAGACTTCAACCGCTGAAAGATCGATCCTGGAGCGACCGTTCGGTCCTCATTCCGTTCGGACTGTTGCTCGCGTTCAGCCCTGATGATGCGCCGGCCGCTCGCTGGCGGCAGAGTCGGGCGGCAGGACTTGATCGCTCACCAGCCTCTAACCCTGCTTGCATGAATCCGGAGCGCTGTGCGTTCAGCGGATGCAAATGCGGCGGTCACTTACCACCCCCGGCTGCGTAACCATTTTGCCATGACATCTGTCGTAGGACCACTTGTTGATACGCTCCGTGCGCAGGTTCGCCACCTGCCTCCGGTTCAGCGCGTGGGCACGGTTATGGGCGTCGCCGGATTGATCATCGAGTCGGCGGGTCCGAATGTTGGGCTCGGTGAGCTCTGCATGGTGCGGTCGCCCCGTTTTGACTTCAGCTTGCGGGCCGAGGTGGTTGGTTTTCGCGAACATCGCGTGCTGCTGATGCCGCTGGGCGATGCTGCCGGTCTGCACGTCGGCTGCGAAGTGACGGTTTGTGAACGCCCCGCGTTGCCGAAGCCCGGTCCCGAAATGCTTGGTCGCGTGGTTGACGCTCTCGGTCGCCCGTTCGATGGACTCGGCCTGATGCCGGTCGATCGTACGATCGGCCAGAATACGGCTCCGCCACACCCACTGCGGCGGCAACGGATTTATGACGCATTTGCCACGGGTGTTCGCGCACTCGATACGTTTACGCCGTTCGGTCGCGGCCAGCGGCTTGGGCTTTTTGCAGGCTCCGGCGTGGGTAAATCGACTTTGATGGGAATGATCGCGCGAGGATCTGAAGCGGATGTCGTGGTGATTGCGCTGGTCGGTGAGCGCGGTCGTGAAGTGCGCGAGTTCATCGAAAAGGATTTGGGGCCGGAAGGCATGAAACGGGCGATCGTCGTGGTCGCGACGTCGGATACCCCGGCACCGCTGCGGTTGCGCGCTGCGTTTACCGCCACGGCGATTGCCGAGGCATGGCGTGACGCGGGCAAGAACGTCCTGTTCATGATGGATTCAGTGACTCGCTTTGCGATGGCCCAGCGTGAAATCGGGCTCGCCGTCGGTGAGCCACCGGCGACGCGCGGTTATACGCCGTCTGTTTTTGCCATGCTGCCGCGGCTTCTCGAGCGAGCGGGGGCGGGGGAGCGTGGGGCCATCACCGCTCTCTACACCGTGCTCGTCGAAGGCGATGACATGAACGAGCCCGTCGCCGATGCCGTTCGCGGTATTCTCGATGGTCACATTGTGCTTTCCCGTTCGCTCGCTCATTTCAACCATTACCCGGCCATCGACGTGCTCGAGAGCGTCAGCCGTCTGACGCGCGATGTGTGCACGCCGGAAGAAGTCGCGCTGGCCGGAAGGGCCCGTGAACAACTCGCGCTGTATCGAAAGAACGAGGACCTCATCTCCATCGGCGCTTATCAAAAAGGTGCCAATGCCGCACTCGATCGGGCGATCGCATTGCACGATCCGCTCCGCAATTTCCTGCGTCAAACCGTGCAGGAGCACACGCCGAGAGCCCAAAGTTTTCTCAATCTCAAACAGATCCTCGCATGAAACGTTTTCGTTTCCCACTTCGTCCCGTCGCCGTTTTGCGGGCCCATCGCGAGACCCGCGCTCAAGAAGCGTTTGCGGCCGCCGTGCATGTCTATGTGCAAGCCGAAGACGCGCTTGCTCGTACACGAATTCGCATGCGCGCCTTGGAAAGCGAGTTATCCCAAAGCCGGGAGCAACGATTCCATCCCGCAGAAGCGGCGCTGTTGCTCACGGACTACCGTCGCGAATCGACTCGCGAGATCGAGGCGGAGGGGCTGGTGATCACCGCGCGGGATGCGATGCAGAAACGCCGCGCCGAGTATCTCGAGGCGCATCGTGATCTCGAGATTGTCGAGCGCCTGGAATCCAAGGCCCGCGCCGCGCATCGCCATGAAAACGAACGCGCAGAGCAGGCGGAAGCAGATGACTTCGCCGGCCGGCGCCGCGTCGAACCATTCGCCATTTCCCTATGACCGCGCTCCGCAACTCTTTTGTTACGGCCGCAGTGAGCCTGGTACTCGCGGCGGCCGTTGGCTTGTTTACGTTCTGGAGGGCTGCAACCATTCTTGTGGCCCAGGCGATCGAACTTCGCCAGCAAGCGGCGGCTGCGGCTGCGCCGAAGAAGGAGAAAGGCTGGGATTTTTGGACGATCGAAATCGAGAATCTTTCGAACGAATTGAAAGAGGAGCGGGCCCGCGTTGGGAAGCAGGTCGAGGTCGTTGAACAGCGAGAGGCGAGGGTTGTGGCCGAGCAAAAAGAACTCGGGACAATGCGGTCTGAGATCGACGCGCTGCGAAAAGAGATTTCTGAAAAAGTAATTTCGATCCGGGATGACGAGGCGAAAAATCTCCGCGCCCTGTCCCAAACCTACGCGAACCTCACGCCGCGTGCGGCCGTCGCAATCTTTCGCGAAATGGACGACATGACGGCGGTGAAAATTCTATCGCTCATGAAGCCGGATACGGTTGGCCCCATCTTCGAGGAGATGAGCAAGACAACCGGCACCGATGGCACTCCCTTGTCCCGCCGGGCCGCCGTGCTGTCGGAAAAACTCCGGCTGATGAAGTCCAAAAAAGCCGTCAGTCCCTCTTAACAATTTATCAGTTCACCGTGCCACGGATCGGCGCGGATCGTACCACCAAGGAGGGTTCTTTCATGCATGCAACTCTCCGCACCTTCCTTTCCCTTCAACGTCAATCCAGCGAGTCCCGCCACTGCGTCTGCGGGTAAGCCGGCCGACAATGCTCCGTCTGCCGCTCCTGGTTTCGGCGAACTGCTGAAGGCCGAAACCAAAGCGTCGTCGCCGTCACCGCGCCCGACTGTGACACCCGCCGCGAAGCGAGCTGCCAAAGCGGCCGCTGAACCGGACCCTGGCAAAATCGCCGAGGACGACTCATCCGATTCTGACGACCCACTCGCTCCTGACGACGACTTGGCCTCGCGCCAAGGGGCCGTTGGGAGCTGGCTTTCGGCCAACGGTATTGTTCAAAACCCTACGCTCGTTCACGCGTTGAGCTGCTTCACGGGCGAAGGATCAACGGCCGCTGCGGAGATGGCAGGAACGGCTGAAACCAGCACCGATCTATCAACGGCGGCGAACGGTTTGGCCTCACCTGAAGCGGCTCGTGGAACCGCTGGCGCCGCTCAGAAGGCGGGCTTAGCCATCGTAGCGAGTGGCCAGGAAAACCTTCAATCGATCGTCGGCCAAGCTAGCGATCTCGGATCACGCGCAGCAGCCGAATTCCGAAGCCTCATGGCGGAGGGTCTTTCCCTTCGAGGTGGTAAAATCACGTCGCCGTCGAATCAGGACCTTGCGTCGAATATTCAGCCAAGTGGCGCAACCGGCGATCAGGCGGTGCCGGTAAATTCGGACCCCAGCAGCAATACGCCGGCAAGTGACCTCGCCAATCAGACAAAAACTAGCCTGAGCGCGAACCAGGATTCAACAGACGCAACTGCAACGACGGATCTTGCCGCCACCTCCAACTCCGTCCCATCGGCGGTGGAGAAGGCGGTGGCCGATCCTGCCGCCATTGAATTCAACCATGATGGCGCTCGCGTGAAAACCGAGCCAGCGCAGCCGCTCAACGAAACTGCCCTCGAGGAGAGCGCGCTTGGTCTCGGCGCCTCGGACGCTGACGCGTCCACTCAAACCCGCAGTTCGTCCGCCTCGGCGAACTCGGTCCGCGTCCAGGCCGCGATCGAGCAAGCTCGTTTACAGAATATTCCGCCCGGGTCTTTGGTAGCGGAAAAATTTGCCGATCCTTCCGGCCGGTTTTCAGAAGCGCCGCGTTCAACTGAAAAGAATGGAGAAAGAAAACTGTTTGGTACTAACCCGCAACAGGTTGCGGGTAGTTACACCCCTGTTGGCATTAACGCTGCTAAAGAGCAGGCCTCAATGCCTGCACTCCCGACAACCACCCCTCCGCCTTCGGGCGTGACAGAGTCGATCTCGTCGCCCTCGCCGGTCAGTTTCGAGTCACTGGTCAAGACGGGTACGGCGGATGCGGGCTTGGCAAGTGGCGCGGCCCGCGCCGTGGAATCCGCCGTCGCTATGGCGGAGCGTTTCTCGAGTGCTGACCGCAGTTCGGTTAATTTGCAGTTCAATGTTTCAGGCGTCGATCTGGCAGTCCGCGTCGAGATGAAGCACGACGGCGTGCATACCACGTTCCGCACCGACTCACCGGAATTGCGTGCGGCCTTGGCGCAAGAGTGGCACTCGGTCACCGCCCAGACACCGGATCGACCGGTGCGGCTCGCGGATCCGACGTTTGCGTCCCACACCTCCGAATCTTCGCTGCAATCTAATGCGGGTTCTGGACAGCAGCGCGAATCCAATGCGCGCAACAACCAGTCATTTTCCGATCAATTTAGTTCTGCTCGCGGCGGCGCACGGCTCCAGCCGTCCGTTGTGTCCGCGATTTCAACCGCACCTGTCGCGATGACAGCTGCTCCCGGCCGCCTTCACGCTTTCGCCTAAATATATGCAAGTCACATCCGCTACATCCACCGCGGCCGCGTCGACCGACCCGACCGGCACGACCAGCACTGCGACCAAGAAAACGGTCATGGGGCAGGAAGATTTTTTGAAGCTGCTTGCCGTGCAGTTTCAGCATCAAGACCCGATGAAGCCAATGGAAGATACGGCGTTCATCGCCCAAATGGCGCAATTCACCGCGCTTGATCAATCGAGCTCGATGCTGACGCAGATGACATCCCTCAGCGCGACGCAGGATGCCGCCACCGCGAACAGCTATATCGGACGTCACGTGACGTTCGACGCAGGCAACGACCAGACCGTCTCGGGCGACGTCACCGGTGTTGATATGAGCAGTGGCACGCCCCGCCTGATCGCTGGCGATTATACGTATCCAATTTCCTCCGTGCTCCTCGTGGAGCCAGGCACCACCAACTCGACGACGCCCGTCGCGTCTGGCTCCTAACCCGCAACCCTAGAATCAAACGACCATGGCACTCATCGGCACTCTCACCTCCGGCATCAGCGCGCTGAAAAGTTTCAGCAAAGGCCTCGAAGTCATCGGCAACAATATCGCCAACGTCAATACGACCGGCTACAAGAGCTCTTCAGCCAGTTTTGCCGACACGTTTAGTAATACGTTGCGGGCGTCCTCTTCCTCGACCGCCGCGATGCAAATTGGTACCGGCGTCCAGGTTGCAGGCGTCTCCACGAATTACTCCCAAGGAAGTCTCTCGAGCACGGGCAAGGGGACCGACCTGGGTATTTCGGGCAATGGCTATTTCGCCGTGAAGGACGGCTCAAACCTCACCTACGCGACGCGCGATGGGTCGTTCCACTTTGACCCGGCGGGTGACCTGGTAAATTCACAGGGTTACAACGTTCTGGATGTCAACGGAGCGAAGATCAACGTTCCAGACTACGACAAAGTTACCTCGGTCAGCATTGGAAAAGACGGCGTCGTGAGCGCATTTTATTCCGATACTACGTTAGCGGCGGCCTACGTGCCGCAGACCGTGGCGCTGCTCAAGATTACGGACGAAACCAAGTTAATGAAGCAGGGCAACAACCTCTATGACTTTTCGAGCGCTGGCTCCGCCGGATTGGACCCGACCACCGCGACGCCAGGTCTCACGGGCCTCGGCAGCATTCAGTCCGGAACGCTCGAACTTTCGAATGTAGATCTCACGGAGCAGTTCGCGGATCTGATCACGACCCAACGCAGTTTCCAGGCCGGTTCACGGCTCATCACCGTTTCCGACACGGTACTCGAGGACATCGTCAATCTGAAGCGCTGATAGCGAGTCGAGCGTTGCGATCTTAGGGTCTCGAACTCGTTACCTCTGCTCTCGCTCAACTCTCAGTCCCTACCGCTCAACTTCGTCCCATGGCCAAAGCCGCTCCCACTTCTGCCGCACCTGCCGGCGCACCCGCTGTTGCCGACAAAGCGGCCGCTGCCGCCGCGGGCGACAAGGCGCCCGCCCCAGCCCCGGTCGTCGCGGCCAAGGGCGGGCTCAAACCATGGCTGCCGACGATTGCGGCGATTATTCTCTCGCCGGTCTGTGCGTGGGCCGTGGGGCAGTTCGTATTGATCCCACGATTACAAGCGAAGCTGGCGAGCGCCCCCCTGATCGCAGAAAGCTCCGCGAAGAGTGGCGGACAGGAAGCCAAAGAGGGCAAGGACGGCAAAGACGCAGCGCCGAACTATGAATTCCAGAATGTCGTCGTTAACCTCGCCGGCACGATGGGCACGCGTTACCTGAAAACCAGTTTTCTGGTGACCGGCGCAGCGCCCGACATCAAAGCGTTGTTCGAGGCCAACAAGCCACGACTGACCGACATCACCCTCAACGTGCTGTCCTCGCTCTCACTCGCGGACCTCGAGGAACCCGGCGCGAAGAACGTCCTGCGAGAAAAACTGGTCGCGGCTTACAATCAAGCGCTGGGTAAGAAAGTCGCCGAGCAGGTCTATTTTTCCGACTTTGTCGTGCAGTGATCGTCGCGCGGCTGATTTCAATTTTCCGCAACCATGGCTGACGACACATCAATTCCCGGGGGCAGCACGCTCGATCAATCGGAGATCGATAAGCTGCTGGCACAAGAGGTGGCGGTGGCTCCGCCAAAGCAGTTCCTCATTCGCCCGGACGGTGCTCGCGGCGCACAGGCCGCGCTCAAGGTCGAAGCGTACGATTTTCGGAATCCAGTTTTCCTGACCGAGATCGAACTGCGCCGGCTGCGCTTGTTGCACGAGGATTTCATTCGCTATCTCTCTGCCCGGCTTTCGCTCTATTTGCGGATGGAGTTGGGACTGAAAATGGCGCGGCTGACGACGGCGACATATGCGAAGTTCACGGACTCGCTGCCCAATCCAACGCACCTTTGCCTTTTCAAAGTCGAGCCGCTCGTCGGCGTCGGCATCCTCGACGTCAATCCGCGTCTCGCGCTCACCATTGCCGACCGTCTACTCGGCGGCCGTGGTCATTCAGTCAAAGCCGAGCGTTACCTGACCGAAATCGAGATCGCCCTGCTGGAGGACGTGGTCAACATCATCCTCGAGGAGTGGTGCAGTCAGTGGAAGATCGAGCAGGAGCTCCATCCGATGATCGTCGGACACGAGAACAACGGTCGTTTTCTCCAGACGTCGCCGAAAGACGCGATCGTTCTGATCCTGACGCTCGAAGCCAGTTTTGGTGACTGCTCCGAGCAGATCCAGATTGGCGTGCCGTATTACACCATCGAGCCGTTGGTGAAAAAAATGCAGGCGCGCCGCCAGAAAGACACGGCCGTCTCGAGCGTGGAAAAGAAAGCCGCGTGGCATCCAGCTTACGAGCACATCACCGTACCAGTTCGCGCCGAATGGTCGGCGCTCGAGGTTGAACTGCGCGAAGTGACGAACCTGCGCGTCGGCGACGTCTTCGAATTACCCGCTTCAATTTTTCACGAAACTCGCGTGCTGCTCAATGGCACGCCGAAATTCGTCGGCACTGTCGGTCTTGATTCCGACCACGTTGCCGTGCAGCTCACTCGCAAACTCCCGCCGGGGAACCCAGCCCCGCCCAAATCCGATGGAAGAAAAAACTCTTGATATAGTCCTCGACGTAAAGGTGAAAGTCACCGTGCAACTCGGCTCGATCCACTTGCCGATGCGCGAGGTTCTGGAACTGGCCGCCGGTTCCGTCGTGCAGCTCACGCAGCACGCGAGCGATCCGGTGGGCTTGTTCGTAAACGATCAACTCGTTGCCTACGGCGAAGTCGTCGTGGTCGAAGATAATTTCGGGATCAAGATCACCGAGCTCGTCGGCAGCGCCAAACCGTGAGGCGGATCGCGCAGCTTTCTGCCGGCCGTGTTGAATTCATGCCTCTCGCTGTAGGAGCCCGTTTGCGGGCAATGGGGAGCCTCCAAAGGCCTCTCAAAGTCTCTCGTGGTATTGATGGCTAGGTCTCTGTGATGAACAAAATCGTCCGCACCTTTTCTGTAGTGTTCGCGCTCGGCTTGATCACCGCGGTCGCTTCTGCAGCGCCCAGTGATCAGAACGAAATTATCGTCCCGAACACGACCCTCGCCAAGACTGCCGCTCCAGCATCGGGCAGTGCGGCCGGTTCGTTTACCGCAGTGGCGGTCATTTTGCTCGCCGGCGTCGGCGGCTGGCTGGTTTGGCGCAATCGCTCCGGCGGGATCACCGCGCTAACTCGCACTCCGCGGCAGCTGGTGATCGAGGAAACTCGCTCGCTCGGCAACCGGCAGTTTGTCGTCGTCGCGGCGTATCAGGATAAAAAATTTCTGCTCGGCGTGTGTCCGGGTCGAATCGATTTTCTCGCGCCCCTTAGCGATAGCACGCCGATGCCGGCAGTGGAGAAAGTTCGCTCGTGATCTTGACGCTTAAATTCTGTTATGAGGTAGCCCGCCGACTCGGTGGGTATAATCAGCCGGTCCGGTCGATCGAGCGTTGGCTCCGCCGCGGCACGCTGGCTGTGCTGTTGCTGGCGATGTTCACTGTTTCCGCGACCTCCCTGCAGGCGCAGACCGCCGCGCCGACGATCGTCGTGCCGCCGATCCCGACCAGTTCTGCGGCCGCTCCAGCTCCGGCCAAGAATAAAGATCCATTTCGGCTGAGCATCGGTCTTGAAGGAACGAGTCAACCCGGCCAGGTCAGCGTCGCCGTACAGATCGTATTGGTGATGACGTTACTGTCCGTCGCGCCGTCGATCGTGCTGCTCATGACGAGCTTCACGCGCATCGTGATTGTCCTGGGTTTCGTGCGCACCGCCTTGGGCACGCCGAGTGCGCCGTCGAATCAAATTGTCGTCGGCCTCTCGCTCTTCCTGACGTTCTTCCTCATGGGACCGGTCTTTGATCGCGTGCAGAAAGAGGCGCTCGGGCCGTATCTGGATGGCGCGATTACCGTGACGCAGGCGCTCGATAAAGCCACGGTGCCATTGAAGGAGTTCATGCTGAAGCAGACGCGCACGCGTGACATCGAGTACTTCCTGCAACTGGGCGGCTTCGGACCAACCGCCGTCAAGGACCTGCCGATCCGCGTGGTCATTCCGGCGTTTGTGATCAGTGAACTGCAGACCGCATTTCAGATGGGCTTTCTGTTGTTCCTGCCTTTTCTGGTGATCGATTTTCTCGTTTCCTCGGTGCTAATGGCGCTCGGCATGATGATGATGCCACCTGTGACGATCGCGTTGCCGCTGAAGCTTCTGCTCTTTGTCCTGGTGGACGGGTGGCACCTTGTCGTGAAATCACTGGTACAGAGTTTCGCCAATTGACGCCGTTGTATGACTCCTGAACTGGCCATCGATTTTTTTAAGACAACGGTGACGTTCGCGCTCTACATTGTCGCGCCGTTTTTGCTGCTGACTCTTGTCGTCGGCCTGTTGATGAGCCTCGCTCAATCCGTGACGAGTTTGCAGGAGCAGACTCTGACGTTTGTGCCAAAACTTATCGCGCTCGCGGCCTTAATGCTAGTGCTTACGCCCTGGCTGCTTCGATCACTGTCGGAATTTGCCATCTCGACGATCAGTCGAATGGGCTCGCTCGGCCACTGACCCTTGAGGCACCTGTTCGTTTCAACCGCGAATTGACGCGAATGAAAAACAAGCCGTCGCGATGTCCCTGAACAACTTCTTAAATGATGATGCGGAGTTATCCCGAGCCGAATGGATTTCCTTCTCTCTGACATTCGCGTCCGTTCGCGTCCATTCGCAGTTTGTCGCTGCATCGATCGGGCTCAGGCAGTTGGTCCCCGCTGAACGACAGCATCCACCTCGATGACGCTGGGATATTTCGTAACCTGGATGATGGTGTTTTTGCGGACGGTCGGCGTGATCACTCAATTGCCGATCGTAGCCGGTCGGCCGATACCCGTGATGGTGCGAATCGGGCTGTGCATCTGTATCGCAACTCTGATTGCCGGCATGGTGGGGAGCGCGGATGTGCCGGTTACTCTTTGGGCGCTATGCGCGGCTGCGATGGGCGAGGTGTTGGTCGGACTTGCGCTCGGCTTTGTTGGGCAAATGGCGTTCGCCGCGGTGGAAATGGCCGGTCGTATCATTTCGACGGAAGTCGGTTTGAGCGCGTCGCCGGGATTTGGTGTGCCGGAGCCGGCCCATGAACCGCTCGCCGCGCTAATCACCACGTTTGCGGTTGTCCTGTTCTTCCTGTTCGGCGGCCATCTCACGATGATTGCGGCTCTCACCCGCAGCTTCACGATCATCGCACCTGGGCACCCTGGATTGTCACCTGCGGCGGCTGAATCTTTCATCCGAGCAACGTCGCACTTGATCGAGCTAGGGATGCGGATGGCGGCACCTTTCATTGCGATGAACTTTTTAGTGACGCTCGCGTTTGCGAGTCTTGGGCGCGTGGTGCCAAAGATGAACCCATTCATCATTAGTTTTTCCATGAAGCTGATTGCTGGTTTTACGCTGCTGGGTTCGGCAGGCGCGCTTATCGCGCGTTATCTCTACACCGAGTTTGATGAAACTCCGGTGCGAATGCTTCAGCTCCTCACGGGCCGTTGAGAGTCTATTCGTTTGGCGTAGGTTGCGCGTTCGCCGTGCAACGGAGTCGCGACGCGGACGTAGCGCGGTGAGCGCGCAACCTATAACGAACGCTGAGTTTGGGTAGAACCACGCCAGCGCCTCACACTTGCCTCGCTCACCGGCATGCCAACAGTACAGCGCGCATGTCCCCGCTTGGTCCCGCGCTCCTGTTCGCAGTCGGGTTGTTCGTCACTCGCGTATGCGCCACCTCGGTACACGAAGACGCACCGGCGGCAGACACGAGCGAGCTCCAATGCGGCATACTCCCGAACGGTTTCCGCTACGCCTTGCTGCCGCGCGCCACAGAGACCGGTCGCATCAGTCTCCGGCTGATCGTTCACGCCGGTTCGCTCGACGAACACGATGACGAACTCGGCTACGCGCACTTCGTCGAACACATGGCGTTCAACGGCACCCGCCACTATCTGCCCGGCAAACTCGTGCCGTTCTTCCAACGCCTCGGTCTCGCCTGGGGCGCCGACGCCAATGCTGAAACCTCGTTTACCTCGACCATCTACAAACTCGATCTTCCCGCGAACCATGCGGCGCATCTCGCCGAAGCGATCCAGATTTTCAGGGACTTTGCCGATGGAATCGCGTTTGCCCGAGGAGAGGTGAAACGCGAAAAAGGCGTCATTGTCAGTGAAATCAACGCCCGAGAAACCAATCGGTGGCAGCTCGCGATCAAACGGCTGTCCGCATTTTACAGCGATTCAATCGTTCCCTCGCGGTTCCCCCTCGCCAATAGTGCCGCCATCAGGCAAGCGACGGCCACCCGGCTGCGCGCGTTTTATCGACGTTGCTACCGCCCCGAACGGATGACGCTGCTCATCACCGGTGACATCACCGCCGAGGCCGCGACCCCGTTGATCGAACAGAACTTCTCCTCGCTAAGCACAACCGAGCCTCACGTCGCGCCGGTCCTCCCCCGGCTGCCGGCCGGTCACGACCTGCGGGCGCACGTGCTCGGCAATTCCAATGCGACCGCGGCCGTCGCGTCGCTCACGTGCATCACGCCAATTTCGTCCGACGCTTCGGCCAGGCATGCGGACGATCTCGCCGATTACGTTATTCTGCGGGCGCTCGATCGCCGGATCAAAGAACGTCAACGCCAGATGGCCGATCAAATCGGCGAGGCAGGCACGTTTCGGAAGCGCGAAATCGACGGGCGCTTTCGCCAGTTCGGGCTGGAGGTACAAGCCAAAGCAAGCGCATGGTCTGCCGCCGTCTCCCTCATCGAGAATGAACTCCGACGCGCGCGCGAAACCGGATTTTCGACTGCAGAGATTCACGAAATGTCGGCGTCGTTGCTCGCGGCCGCGCACGCTGTCCGCGACGCCGGTTCCCGGATCACGCCTGTCCAACTCGCCAACGAACTCGCCGGTTTCCTGGCCCTCGATGCGGACTGGCAGTCTCCGAGCGAGAGGCTGGCCGACGTCGAGGCGTGGGTGCCGCATTTCACGCCCGAAGCCGCGCTCGCAGCGGTGCGGTCGATGTTTCCCGACGACCGGCTCCATCTCCTTCTCATCTTGCGCCAGCCGGAAAAAGTCGCGCCCGCCGCTCTGCTTGCCGCGTATCGCGACAGTGCCGCGCAACCTCTCGCCACGGTCAGCGCGCCCGCCGCGGACGAACTGCGATTTCTCTACGACGATTTTGGCCCGGCCGGACGCGTCACCACCCAACGCAGCGAGCCCGATCTCGGCGTGGAACTCGTGGAATTTGCCAACGGCACGCGCCTGAATCTTCGCCCGAGCGACTCCGAGCCGAATCATTTTAAGCTGGTTGCTCATCTTGGCCGCGGCATCGCCGACGTGCCGCGAGACCGCCCCGGTTTGCACTTCCTCGCTGGTGCACTGCTCGGCGCCTGCGACCTTCATCGCCATACT
>DAITQE010000023.1:13800-15112 GCA_036833235.1 Opitutus sp. | reverse complement strand
GTGTATAACACTTCGTGGCCCGAAGCCCTGCCGCTCTTCCAACGTCGCTTGGAGGTTCGACTGTCTCCGCAGTTCCATTATGCGTTCATTTCCTTCGTCGGCATTTCCAGCGAACGGTGCGGCGACAAACAAATCGGTAAGTTCACCACGATCTTTTGGAAGACGACGACGGTGTATCCGGACGGCACCAGCGTGGTGGATAACAGCGAAAAATATCCAGTGAAAATCCCGACCGAACTCGCCGATTTCTACGAGGATTCCTATAATATCGCCCACGCGGCGGCGGATGCGGACGGTATATTTGGGAGCAATCCTCTGGGGTATTTGCAGACAGCGGCGAACTTGATGCATAACGGATTGCTGTCACAGGCCGGCACCCGCGCCGATGGGTCGTTTTCCATCGCCCAAGCGAACTGGGAGCGGCCGATCCTCTCGGACATCAACGAGCTCTTTCGTGTTTGGCCCGCTCAGTCCTACGGGATCTGGCAATTCCAAGAGAACCTAAAGCGATTCCTGAAAGGGCAGAAATCGCTGCAAGCGCTGTGGTCCCAGGCGACGGCAGAAAACGGATGGACGGATCTGCACATCGCCGCGCGCCGGAATGATGTGGCGATGGTGACAAAGTTGCTGGGTCGCGGCCTGCGCGTGGACGTGAAGGATCGCTTCGGCTACACTCCGCTGCATCTGGCCGCCATGGATGGCTCGCTGGAAGCGATGGACGCGTTGCTGCGGGCCGGCGCGAATGTAAACGCCCGCGGGAATACCGGCAGGACACCGCTTTCGTTTGCGGTAACTTTTAATGCGAGCGAAGCGATCAAGCGGTTGCTGGCGGCCCGCGCATCCCCGGATTTGGCCGACGCGACAGGCATCACGCCGCTTCAGGAAGCTGGGCAGTGCGGCTACGAGAGTGCGGTGGGTTTATTGCTCGATGCCGGCGCGAGCACGACGGCGGTGGATAATTCGGGCATGAACGTCCTCGATCGAGCCGCCGCCGGCGACGAAGTGGACGTCATGCACGAGTTGTTAAGCCATCCGGGAGTGAACCTGCAGGCGAAGAACAAGGAAGGCTGGAATGCGTTGCACATGGCTGCAAAGGGAAATGCCAAACGGGCGATCGGCGAGCTCATCGCCAAAGGTCTCGATGTGAACAGCAAAACATCGCAGGGCTACACGCCTTTGCACGTCGCGGCGATCAACGGCTCCATCGAAGCGATCGACGCGTTGATCATCAGAGGTGCGGATTTGCAGGCGAAGGATGCAGCCGGAAAGACCCCGCTCGACGAAGCGATCGCCAGCAACAACGAGCCGGTGA
>DAITQE010000023.1:272-13790 GCA_036833235.1 Opitutus sp. | reverse complement strand
GACACGAAGGTTGACGAGCCGGTGTGTCCATTGGTCAAGATTCAAGACATGACCCCTTCCGACTGTCTTCGAGCGACCGCGATGGCCGCGAGCGCGAGCAGCGGCGTTGGCGGGATGAATTGTTGCGAGCGCACACGGCTGGGCGTCATGAAGGAATTTAACATCTGGCGGCCTGACCTTTTTGTCGGTTCCTGCCAGATATCACCCAATCGGGTGATAGCGGGAAGCCCCGGTAGGCGATTACCATCAGCGCGCACCCGTTAACAGCCCCGCCTCTTCGGTCCCCGGACCTCAAGGCAGTTTCGGACTGCGCGAAACCAGTGCAATTACCCCATTCTAACTGTTTTGTTTTATCGAGATTTCGTCGTGCGAAATTTCGCGTGATCGTGAGTTCGCACCGGAACGCCGAGGCTAAGTGAGCTAAAAGCTCCTCCCAGCGCTTCGACCCCTTTTCCCCCTGAATACATGAAAACCAAGCGAACTAAACTCAGCGACTACTACCCCAAAAGATTGTGTGGGGTACTGGCCATCGCCACTTCGGTGGCGTGCATATCGCCAGCGTTGCTGGCTCAAGCCAAAGACGAGCCGACCGACAAAACGGACGACGACGACACCGAAGTCGTCCAGCTCTCCCCGTTCGAGGTCTCCAGCACGAAGGACAAAGGCTACGCGGCGAGTTCGTCACTCGCCGGTTCACGGCTCAATACCGAGCTCCGCGACATTGCAGCGGCGGTTCAAGTGATCACGCCGGAGTTCATGAAGGACGTTGGAGCGACCAATCTCCAGAAGGTTCTTATTTATACAACCAACACCGAGGTTGGTGGCGTTGGCGGCAATTTCTACGGGGGCAACACCGACGACAAAGGGTACGCGCGGAGGATGCTTACCGATCCGCAGACGACCGCGCGGATACGCGGCCTGAACGACGCGGACATCACCCGCGAGTACTTCCCCTCGGACATTCCGATGGACTGGTATAGCCTCTCCCGCGTGGACATCAGTCGCGGACCCAATTCAATTCTCTTCGGCTTGGGCAGCCCGGCGGGTCTCGTGAACAATACCCTCAAGGTGCCCAACATGCGGAAGAACGCCTACTCCGCGGAGGTTCGAACGGGCAGCTACGGTTCATTGCGCGAGTCTCTCGACGTCGACCAGACGATTGTCCCGGGACAGCTCGGCTTGCGCGTCGTCGGACTGAATGACGAGGCGAATTTCCGGCAGGATTTCACCTACAACCACGACAAGCGACTCTACGCGGCGGCGCGCTGGCAACCCAAGTTGTCCGATAAGGTCCACACGCAGATCGACGTCCAAGGGGAATGGGGCCGGATCAGGGGTAACCGGCCGGTGGCCGGGACTCCGAGCGACTTCATCTCGAATTGGTTTGGCCCGGCGAACAAGCTCGTCATCCCGAACGACGAGTACTGGACCGCGCCCGGATTCGTCGAGAATCGCTACGCCGCGCAGACCATCGGCGGCCAGTTGTGGGATGACCATCCGGTATCCTTCTTCAGCGACCCCACCAGCGGCGCAGTCGGCTTGCCGGGCAACCCGACGCAGGCCATGCTGTTGCGCGGCGGTCACAATGTAAATGGCGGCGGCTGGGGCAGCTGGGTTGGCCTCATCAATCCGAACTGGGTTGGGGATCCGGGGAACCAGAAGAACACGGCGAGTTATTTCGCCAACAACCCAACGGTCAGCGCGATCCTCAATGACTACCAGAGCAAGACGGGCAAGACGTTCAGCGGCTTCGGCCAAGGCATGTGGCCCACGCAAATGATCGTGAACGGTCCCCTCTCCAGGTTGCTGGCAGACCAGAACATCGTCGGCCCGAACAAGAGCGAGTTTAACAACTTCACGGATATCAATCTCGGGTTCACTCAGTCCTATTTCGGCGACCGGCTCGGGATCAACGTGGCCTACAATAAACAGTCATACCGTACCGGATACGCCAACCTCATGGAAGGCCTCTGGGGCATGAACATGATCTCGGTCGATGTGAATCAGACTCTGCGCGGCAGCACGACGCCCAACCCGAACTTCGGCCGTCCCTACACAATCGGTGAGGGCCGCGGGGGCATCTACAGCAAGGACCGGGAGAACTGGCGCGTCACCGCTTTCGGAGTGTTGAAAGCGACAGATTTCCTCAAGTCTGACGGCTGGCTGGCGCAGATCCTCGGCGAGCACACGTTCACCGGCGTGAGGTCGTCCCAGCGGTACAAGAACTTCGATCGCTCTTTCGCGCTCTACCGGTGGGATCCGTCGTACCAGAAGATCGTTGAAAATTGGAACGGCTATGCGACGTGGCGGGGACTGCACTATCTCGGCTCCAGCCTCCTGAATACTCCTTCAATGGACGCCATCACGGGCGTCACCGGCGTCCGGACACTCCAGACGCCGCCCCTCACGCAGAATGTGCGGTACGACAATCAAACGGAGTGGACGCAGTCGAACTTCAACCTGCTGAGCTCGGCGGACAATATCGACAAGCTGTACGACGGGGTCGGCCAAGGCTTTGACGACACCAAATCCAAGGTCTTCGTCTGGCAGGGGAAGATGTTGAACAACATCCTGGTCCCCATCTTCGGCTGGCGCGAAGACACCTATACGCGTTGGAACAAGCCCTCGAATCCCGCGCGCGACGCGACCTACGGCTATGTGCTGCCCTTCAGCAGCGACTGGAACTATGACAAGGTGACACCGATTTACGCCAAGCAACAGAGGCGCAGTTGGAGCGTTGCCGTGCACGGGAAGGAATTGATGGAGATGTTCCGCCATCCGCTCCCGCAGGGAATGGACATCACACTTCTTTACAACGATTCCAGCAGCTTCCGGCCGTCGGACGTGGCGGTTAACGTTTACAACCAGCAGGAGCCTCTGCCCTCCGGCGAGACCAAGGACCTGAGCGTGCTCGTGTCGGCCTTCGACGACCGGATCTCCCTGCGGGTTACCAAGTACAAGACGGTCCAGCACAACACCCCCTACTCCGGCCCGCAACCGGACTGGGGATGGACCAAGGCCAATCTTGCCCGATCGATGGACGGAATGATGTGGGAGATTGGCGGGTGGGCCGGGGCGGACCCGACAAAGCGGGTGCAGCCGACCCCCGAATGGCTGGTCAACCGCTGGATGTTCGGTGACACTTACGACAAGACGGTCGCGAGCCAGCCGCTGCCCAGTAACTGGAGGGACGACCCGAATATTCTCAAGCAGCCGCTGCGCGTCCGAGCCTCTGCCGTGGCGGGGTCGCCGACCTATGTCGCGCAGGGGGCCCTCGACCCGGACACGGGACGTCCGTACGTCGCACCGCCCCTCACGGCGGAAGAAGTCGATTATCGCACCGCGTGGTTCAAGGCCCGCACGGATGCCGAATGGTCCCGGCCGGTTGACCAGCAATTCTGGAGTGCCATGGGTTACAGCCGCGATTACTCCGCCGGTTGGGGCGGATTCTGGGAGCTCAACGCCTGGACGCGCCCCCAAAATGAGAGGAGCCTGAACGACCTCACCTCGACGGGAATGGAGTACGAGCTGACCGCCAATCCGACTCCGAACTGGCGCTTAGGCGTCAACGTTTCCAAAGCCGAAGCCGTGCGCTCGAATGTCCTCGATTCATGGGATGCATTTATCAAAAACAACAAGGACTTCTATTTCGACGGCGGTTATACGTCTAACGCTACCCCCGCTTCCAACTATTGGAATTTTAAAGGCTACTATGACATCCCGCAAACCCCGGGTAACCCCTTGGATTCAGGAGCGAGATTGGGCACCACGTTCAACGACTCGGTCTACAATCTCTATTACCAAGCCAAGGCGACGGCCGACCAGGCGGTCGACGAGCTGCGGAAGTGGCATTGGAACGCGTACACCAATTACACGTTTACCAGCAGCTTCCTTAAGCATGTAGGTATCGGCGGAGCTGCACGCTGGGAGGACCGTTCCATCATCGGTTACTACCCGAAATTCAATGCCGATGCCAACTCATGGGTGATCGACCTGAGCAAACCCATCATGGGGCCCACCGAGATCAACTATGACGCTTGGATTTCGTACGAACGGGCGATCGGCCGGGGGCTCACCTGGTCGATCCAGCTCAACGTGTATGACCTCTTCGCCAAAGGGACCCTGATTCCGACCAAGGCCAACCCGGACGGCACCATCGCGCAGGTGCGTATCCCGAGTCAGACTACGTGGGCGCTCACCAACACGATTAAGTTCTAGCGGTAGTCGTTCGAAAAAATTGCGAGCGGTGCATCGGCGACGATGCACCGCTTTTTCGGATCCCTTCGGTCCTCAACCTACGCGCGCGGAGAAACCCCGCGCGTTTTTTTTAAAGCAAGATCTCCGACTTGCTCTCAGATTTCCCCGTAGCACGGTCAGCCTGTCCGTGCTGATCGCGGTCAGGCTGACCGCGCCACGTCGTGCACCGACGTGGTTCGGCGATCGGCCCCGACCTCCGGGCGGGCCGTGCTCGTGCACGGGTGTGCGCCGCTCATTCTTGGCGGAGTTCGCCGTTTGGATTTCGTTGCCTACGGCGCGTTGCACGAGGACGAATGGCTGGGTGCGATCGATGCCGCGCTCGGCTGCGAGTGGGAAATTAACAATGCACGGTCGCCGACCCGATTGGCACCGCGAGTCGGATTTCGGCCGGGTCGAGCGCTCGACGACAGCAACGGCGATTTCGTTTTCAGCTCCGTGGCGATGCCAGTTCTCTCGTAAGCTGGCCGTGCGCTCGATCACGACTGGCCAGCCTGCCTCGGCGGATTCCGGCTGGACGCGCCGGCGAAGTTCGGTTTTACCAGCCGACGTTCCTGTTCTTCCCCGGTTCGCTTGCGAACCTCAACTCCACACCCATGAATCCGGCCACCTCCCTGCCGCTCGAAGAAGTTCGAGCAAAGGTCTCGTCACGTTCGAATCCTGCGCGGTTTCTCTACGCTGCAGTTTCCGCAGTGCTGTTTGTTCTCATGCTCGTCGGCTTCCAGCAGTTTTATCTGCATGGACAAGCTTATCCCGGCCATCCGTTTCCTCCGCCCATCAAAGGACTGCTCATCGCGCACGGCACCGCGATGACCGGCTGGATGGTGCTCTTTCTCGTGCAACCGCTGCTTATCGTCAGCGGCAACCGGCGCATGCACATGTCGCTGGGAATGATCGGCGCGGTTTTGGCCGCGGGCATCGTCGTGCTCGGCATATTGACCCCGATCGCGACAACGCGCGTCGAGCCGGATATGGTTCTATGGGGATTCAACCGCAAACAGTTCATGGCGATCCCGATCATCAGTATCCTGACTTTCGGCACGTTTGTGGCGATCGGAGTCTGGAATCGCCGCCGGCCGGAAATTCACCGGCCGATGATGCTGCTGGCGACCCTGAGCGTCATCGCCGCGGCCACCGATCGGATAACGGGGCTGCCGGATATCTACGCCCCGACCATCTGGGGTCGGCTGTTCGGTCCGTTCTTCGTCGCTCTCGTTATCGGCGCTTTGTTCCTTGCGGTAAAAACCGCGCTGACCCGCTCGTTTGACCGGCGGTTCGCCGGCGGCTTCGGCATGCTGATCGTTGTCTGGGTCTTCATCATGAAGATCGCGCCGACGACCGCCTGGGATCGCGTGGCGAGCTGGCTGACCCAGTGAACGGAAATCGCAGCGTCGGAGACCCAAGCGCATGGTCGGCTCAAGTGATTGGGATCCACCTCAGATCCTGGGACCATCCTGGGACCTTCCTGGCACCTGCCCTCGGGCTTCGTTGGCTCAAGTAGGCCTATTTGAACGAGTCCGCCGAGTCATGGCACTATCGTAGGCGAGCGAAGCGAGCATGCCGAGAGCGGCGGTCACGAGTATTAATCGGATGGATTTTATTTTCATAGCCTCTGGGTTGGTTGACTGAGAGTGCAGGGTCTGTGGGATTATTGCTGTTTTTCGGGAGGAGATCAGCGCGCGGCGCTCAACTCTCTTGTACGAGCGCAGCCGGCCAAATCCCTCGATTAAACGATACGTTTGCTGCGAACACGTGCGGGGCGCGACCGATCACAGAACCGCATCAATCCGACGCGAGGGCACACCAACAATGGAGCTCGATTCTTCGATTTTATTGCGCTGGGCGAACTGTGGTCTGTTTTCGCCGCACCGTCGAAGTTTTCTACTTCAGTTCATAGACTTCGACGAGGACGACTCCGGTCATCGCTCCGCCTGTATTGTTGGAAGAATCTGAAACGACCATGCTGTATGCACCTGGTGGCAGGGTCGCGATTAGGGCGCTGTCAGCGGAACCGGCCGTTGCCGGGAAGGCACCGACCTGAGCCATCATTCCGGCCGAGGCCGGTTCAATTCCGGCTCGGACCGGTGAAGCGCTATTGCCCGCGGCCATCGTCGGAGCGTTGCCCCAGCCGGCATTGCTGGCGATCGGTTTTGAAGCGCTGTCGAAGAGCGTCATTGCGGGTGTGGCCATGAAATTGGTCACTCCCATATGCGAGAGAGACGGCCCCATCGCGCGGAGCAGAACGGTCGCGGGAGTTCCCATTGGACCGGGAACGATGACGAATCCCGCGATCAAAGAGCTGTTGCCCGCGCCGGCATTGGCGCGCGCCGACATATTGATGAGCCGGGCGGTGTTCGTCGCGTTGTTCGAAGCATTGTCGGCATCATAACACTCCACCAGCCCGATGCCCGTGGAACTGTTGGCGCCTGACATGATCGCCGTATAAACGCCGCTGGGCGCATTCATCATGAGCGCCGAATCGGCCGATCCGGGCGCAGGAGCGAACGCGCCGAGCGCATTCATCATAGTCATGGCGGCCGGCTGCATCGTCGCCGGAACCGTTGACGCCTCGCCACCGGTGGCGCGACTCGGCGCGTTCATCCAGCCCATGTTGCTTCCCATCGCTTTCGACTGGCCATCGTAGAGCGTCAGGACCGGGGTGGACAACACGCCGCTGTTCATTCCGCCCATCATCCCCGCGAGCGCCGGCCCCATGCCTCGCATCAAAATGTTCTTGTTCGTTGAGCTGGTGTCGCCTTGAGACACGAATCCGGCGATCAGGACGTCATTCCCGGTTCCAACCATCGCCCGCGCCGACAAATTGATGAGCCGAGCATCGCTCGCGATGACCGACATCGTTCCCATCTCCGTGGTGACGGTGCCGCCGGAACCGGTCACCAACGCCTGATACGATCCGCGATCAGCCGCGCCGGCAGCCATCAGCGTGTAAGACGCCGCCGTCGCTCCGAGAATGTCGGCGCCGTTGAGCTTCCATTGATACGTTAGAGATGACCCGCTGGCTGTAACGGCCATTGTCACCGATTGACCTGGTTGCACTGGAGCCATTGGCGCCGCGGTTACGACCGATACGGTCGGCTGACCCAACGCCGCAGGAAGCGCGACGGATATCAGGGCAAAGACGCATGGTAGGATGGCACGTAGTTTTAACTTCATTAGGATTTGAGGGTATCAACTTTGTTATCTACATGGAAGTGGAGGGCCGGAGGATTCTCGCTAGGAGTTTGGCTTATCTCGCCCAACCAGTTCGAAGCGCTTCGACAAGTGCAAGCGGAGCAAAGAGCCGCCGAACAGCGCGCGAAGCTGCCCAAGTCTTCTGAATTATCTCGGAACGCGCCGTTGACGAAGTAGCGGAGAGCGCGCGACCGTTCACCATTGATTCAGTCGACGGCGGCGGACAGGAAACTTGCCGCAATGATTTCAACCGCACAGCGCGTTCAGTATGCCACCGGGTACATCGCCCTTGGTTTACTCGATCAGGCGGAGGCGGAGTTGGCGGCCATACCTTCCGAAGCGGGCGAGTTGCCAGATGTCCTCGCCGCGCACACCGAACTCGCCATGGCCGCCAAACGTTGGGCCAGCGTGGTGCGTTTCGCTCGTCGTCTCACGGAAGTCGCATCGAGCGAGGTTCAAGGCTGGGTGTGGTGGGCCTACGCGCTGCGGGAAATGCAGCAAATCCGTGAGGCCCGAAGCGTCTTGCTGCAGATCGAGACCGCCCACGGCGACGAGCACGCCGTCGTGCCCTACAATCTCGCATGCTATTACTGCCTCCTCGGTGAAATCGATGCCGCCAAGCGGTATTTCGCCAAGGCCTGCAAGCTAGACCCAAGCTTCAAGGAGTCGGCCGCCACCGATCCCGACTTGGAAGGATTGCGAGCAGACATCGCGAAACCGTGAAGACGAAAATCCTGACGACCGGCGGCCTCGTCGCCGCGATTCTTTTGCTCGTCTTGAAACTCCAGCGGATTCGCCGCGAGACGGGACGACGCCGTAACCGATGTGGCCGCCGACTCGGGCCAAGACTTCGTTCAGCGAATGCCTAAGAGCGTGCAACGACTCCGAGTCGCAGCAGCGGCCGTCACCCCGCCTCCGTAACGACCGGCGTATGATACTCTGCGACATCCCGCGTTCCGTCGGGCGGCGAGACTTGATCATCTCGCGATTGAGCCGCTCGGCGCGGTGCCACAGCCCGATCATTCTTCCAACAGTCCGTTGCTTGAGCGGGTAAGACGGCACGCTGCTGCGCTTCGCGAACGCTTGGAGATCCTCACTGTTCCGTTGAACCTACGGCTTGCCAGTGGCTGCCGAATCGACCGCCGCGACGGGCAGGGTCAACCGGCTCGTGTGCTGGGCGTCGTGATAAATTTTGATATTGGCTACGCGGGCATCCTGCAGTGTCTCGTATCCGAGCCGACCTCCGCTGTTGAAGTTCTTCTGGAAGTCCGGGCGGTTCAATGGAGCGATGATCAGACGCACGGAGGAACCATCGGCACCCACCATTGTGACCTGCGTCCAAAGATCGAAATCCGGCGCGTCCGCCGCACATGAAAGCGTCAAACGCATCTGGTCGGCCACGTCCGTGTCGCGCGCGAATGGATCCGAGTGAAAAACGATGGCCCGCTTTTGGAAAGCGCGGAACTGACTGGTCAGATTCTCGTCCGCAGACAACCCGCGACGCCGGCTGGATTGGCACGCGTGTCCGTATCCGCCACCCGGATCCTGACGAAATCCGGAACCATTTCACCGATAACGATTCTATCGTTATTCATCGTCTTCCTGAACTTTGCCTCGGCTTTCAAAATTACTCCGCTTCACGCGAATCGTTGCGTGATGAGAGTGGTTCCAATCAGCCGCCAACCTCTTGTACCTCTCTCGATGGATTTGGAAAATAGCCGCGGCCCTCGCGCTGTGCGCTGGCTTCGAACTTCACGCGCAGGAGCTGAGTCTCCTCGGCGGAGTCATGGGCAAGTCGGGCTTCGACCAGACGAGCTACACCTGGCAGGTCGACTACCGGCAGGATTTAAGCCGCTATTTCGTCGGTTCCATTGCGCTGATTAACGAAGGCCACGTGCCAGGACATCATCGCGATGGCACTGCGTGGGAGGCTTGGGGACGACTGCCCCTATTTAATGACCGTTTTTCAATTTCGATCGGTGGTGGCGCGTATTACTATTTCGATACGCAACCGTTGCCCGGCGGCGATAGCGCAAATGTTCATGGGACAGCGCCGATCTACAGTCTTGCGCTGACGGGGTATTTTTCGAACCGGTGGTTCTATCGGCTCAACCTCAACCATATTCATCCCGACGGCCAGGTTCAGGTGACCACAGTTGCGGCCGGTGTCGGTTTCTGGTTTGGCCGCGATAAAAAACCCACTCCGGGCAAGCTCGGCGACGCGCCGGGGGAGGCTGCTTATGTGACGGAAAACGAGCTCACGTTCTTCGGTGGCCAGAGTATCGTGAACACTTTCCTGAGCCAAAGTGCGCGGGCCTATGCCGGAGAATATCGTCGAGGCATTTTTCCCCATGTGGATTGGACCTTGTCGGGGATCTACGAAGGTGATCCTGAGATTATCCGTCGCAGTGGTGCAGCCACGCAGTTGTGGTTTGTAAACACGTTCTTCAACCACCGTATCACGATTGGCGCCGGTGCTGGCCCGTATGTTTTCCTCGATCACAAACATCCGGCCACGGGGCGCACCGGCCCGGAGGCCGTTGCTCCCGTCGCATCGCTCACGATGTCAGCGAGGCTGTCTAAATCGTGGCTCGTTCGGCTGGTCTTTGACCGGGTAAACACGAATTATAACCGCGACTCGGATGTGTTGCTCATCGGACTTGGTTATCGCTGGCCGCGTTAGCTAGAGCACGGGCGACGGATTGATCATCCGTGCCGATCCGTGAAAGCCGTGATCGAACGGATTGGGATCACGAACGGATCGACCGGAATCCACTCGCTCACGCTCGCGGCCGCGAGTACACGCTCTCGCGGCTACGAGTACACGAGCTTTTATGCTTCTTGCGCCCAGCGGCGCGGTTGACAGGCCTTTTTACCGCCGCCACTAAGCTGCGATCCATGAGATTCAAGGTCGCTCAGTTAACCGGCGTGCTCACCATCGGAATCTTTGCGGCGGCAGCGGCCGTTCTTTCAGGCTCGGAAACGGGACAAGCCGGGGCGAAGCGTCCGGCGGAATTGTCGCTGGACAAGCTGGCCCTGGAGGCGGCCGCAATTCCGGTGGCGTCGTTTTTCGACCATTCGGAGGTGAGCAGCTTGCGGCTGTCGCCGGACGGCCAAAAAATTGCGTTCCTGTTTCCCCACGAGGGACGTCGAGCGCTGGCGATCTTCGACCGGAAGACAGGCGAAGCGCGCATGATCCTGCGAGCGACGAACGAGAGCTTCGATTCGTGCGAATGGAAGGGCAACGAACACATTCTCGCCTACGCGGATTACCATGGGAAACGCGTCTACGAAGGATTGTTGACGGATCTGAACGGCAAGAAAGTCGTCAACCTGAACGAGCGATGGCACGTGCAGGGGATTTTAGACGGGCGGGGATTCGATCCGGAGCGCGTAGTTGTTGAGTATGATGACGGGCTCTATTTGCTCAACGTTTTCACCGGCTCGCGGCGCATGGTCCGGAAACTGCCGTACGGGGAGGATTATGACGAATACGGGTGGCTGGTCGATGCCGAGGGGCGCGTTCGAATTCTTTTTCGATGGCAGAACGGAAGAGTAACGCTGCACTACGGAGACGGTTCGTCCGATCACTTTCATGAGCTGGCATCGTGGCCGTTCGATGGTTATGACGAGGTTCGGCCAATCGACACGGTGCGGCTCACGGGCGACGGGCAGACGGCCTATGTCGAAGCTCGCACGCAACACGATCGTGGAGCGCTCTACGCCGTCAACACGACGACAGGCAAATGGAGCGAACCGCTGTTCGTGCCGCCGGAAGGGGAAATCGATTCGTTGATCTTCTCGCCCGACCGGAATCGTTTGGAAGGGGTGAGCTACGAAGGCGAGCGGGAGCACTATCATTGGTTCGATCAAGCCCGGGCCACGGTGCAAGCCTCGCTGGAAGCAGCGTTTCCCGGCAAGGAAGTCACGGTAGTGAGCAGATCGGCAGATGAACAGGTGGTGTTGGTCCACGTTTATTCCGATCGTGATCCGGGAGCGTATTTCCTCCTCGATCGCAAGACGGCCAAGATCGATCTCTTCAAACGTGAACTGCTGAAACTTGACGCGAGGCTTATGCGCCCGATGGAGCCGTTTACGTTTAAAGCGCGGGACGGGCTGGAACTACACGCTTATCTGACGCGTCCATGGAGCGCAGCAAAAGGACCCGTGCCCTTGGTGGTGCATCCGCATGGCGGACCGTTCGGGATTCGCGATTCATGGGGATTCGATCGCGACGTGCAGTTTCTCGCCTCACGCGGCTACGCGGTGGTGCAAGTGAACTATCGCGGCTCCGGCGGCTATGGCGCTGAATTCATCCGCAAGGGCCGCTTCCAGTGGGGACGGGCGATGCAGGACGACCTAACGGATGCGGTGCACTGGCTGGTCAACGCGGGCATCGCAGATCCGAAGCGCGTGGCAATTTTCGGAGCGAGTTACGGCGGGTATGCGGCGCTCGCCGGCGTGACGTTCACGCCGGACCTTTACTGCTGCGGCGTCAACTATGTCGGACCGGCGGACCTCGAGATCACATTCCATCCGCGCGGCTCCGACGCCTTCGCGTATGGTGACTTTTATGATTATCGCAACAAGTGGGTCGGACCGGATGCCGCCTACCGTGGCGAGACTTCTCCGATCCGCCACATCGAGCAAATTCGCGTACCGACGCTGCACGCCTACGGGCAAAACGATCCGGTCATCGAATCGGCGCACTGGGAGCGGCTGAAACGGAAGCTCACCGAGACGAAGAAGGATTTCGAGTTCTTCATCGAAAAAGACCAGGGACACGGGTTTGATACGGGCGAAGGATCGATCAAATTCTACGAAAAACTGGACCAGTTTCTGGCGAGGAATCTGGCGTCGGCACCGCGTTAATGCGCGGCGGCGCCAACGGGCAGGGTAGCGACGCCGACGGGGGCGACGCCGACGGGGTCAGGAAGGGAGGAAAAACGTCAGATCTTGACTCTGTACAAAGCGACGGACCGTACGCTGGCGTGTCAAGAGTCAAGACCTGACGTCTTCCGACCTCCCGGCGGCACGGTCACTATCGATGGATTCAACAACGTATAAAAAAGCCGTCGTTCCCGGGTTGGGAACAACGGCTGAACTGAGTGATCGGGCAGGTGTGGCTGTAGATGACTATGGCATCAGGCGAGCGGGCGAGCCCAATCTGAGCATATTCCGTAACGCCGACGGGACGTTTTTTCTGTGGTTGCTAAGGCACCCATGGCCATGAATCCCAAACCGAGCAGCAGCAATGTGCTTCCGCCGTCTGGCACTCTTGATCCGCCGTCGCCAACATTCACTAGGATTGCCGATCGGCCGATTTCCAAACCGGTGGAATCATATGCCACCAGAGCGAAACCATACTGGCCATTTGCATTCGGATCATATATACCTCCATCGAAGAATCCAAATCCCAGATTCTCAGAATCCTGGTAGTTGAGGTTACCGCCCGGGTAGTAATCAGACACATCATTCCCGATAGCGGCATTATTATCGTAGTACAGCCTTGTGTACTGTCCGGTACCGATGCCGCTCACGTAATAATCGAAGTTCCACACTGCCAGGTTCGGCGCACTATCCAGGGTGTCTCCGCCGGCCAGGGCTTGGAATGTTCCCGCACCGTCATTGGTGAGCGGCGGGTTGGCATGGCGTTGTGTTGCGCTCAAGCCGAGAACAAGGTTTTCGATATGCGATATCTGAACAGCATCATTCGGTATACCCGTGCCGCCAAAGGTGGCATCGGACAAGGATCCGAACGATGTGCCGGTGGGCGTGATCGTTATGGCTGAAGCGTTTATAGCGAAGCACAGCCCAATGGTTGCGCTGATAAGAGAGAACAGGTATTTTTTCATGATTAACCGATGCAGTATGTCCTGACGTTTTGGTTTGAACGCCCGGTTCCTTGATCAGAAATTAACAAAGAACCAGACGTAATTCACTGTCCAACCTAACTTATAATGTGATACTGCCGTCCCACAGGAATTCGTGAAACCGGGTCAAAAAAGAGGTTCGGCTGCACGGTTTTGACCTGCCACAAGGCAGGTGTGAAAAGAAAAACCAATATACAAC
>DAITQE010000023.1:0-262 GCA_036833235.1 Opitutus sp. | reverse complement strand
ATATACAACTGTGGCTTGACCGGAATATATACGAATTGCTCGAGCGCTGTGGGACAATCAACGGGCACTTCCGGCCTCGGCAGTCCCGAACAGGCGTGGCTGCCCGGCTTCGCCCGCGATGCCTTGGGACAGCCCATGTGATTTAATATAACGAAGCCGGTAAATCATCGCCAAAATCTTCAATCGATCAGTTCCGCAAACGCCCGTGCATTAGATTCACATCCAATCACTTACGACAGATTGCCCTCGTGCTATGGGCGGT
>DAITQE010000022.1:0-15616 GCA_036833235.1 Opitutus sp. | reverse complement strand
GCATTGTTGGCGGCGTACAGAATAATCCACCGGTCGCGCCGGCCGTAGAGTTGCTCCGCGATTTTTTCCAGCGAATCGCCCTCGCGCACCGTGTACGTTCGCGTGGTTGGAGCATGTGGCGCTGTTGTGGCTGGAGGCTGGGCCGCAGTAGGAGGGACGAGTTTCTTTTGATTCGTCGAGAGCGCGGCGACGGCGGACGTGGCCGCGGAAAGCGTTCCACTTTGCAGGGTCGCGGCGAGTTCGCGGGCGGCATCAGCCGGCGGTTCACGCGCAGATGCGAGCGACAACGGAGGTTCGCTGACTGGTTCGACCACGGGTTTCGCGCTTGGCGCGTGCTGCGCGTCAGCGGTTTGATCCGCCTGAGCGCGCGCTTCTTTTTGGGCGAGCAATACGGTGTTGAGTTGTGCCAGTGCCGCGCGCGCCTTGCTATTGTCCAACGTCAACGTTTCGACCTTCGAGGCGAGCGCTTTGTTTTCTGCGTGAGCTTGGTCGAGTTGCGCGCGCAACTGAGTGTTTTCTCCCTGCAGCTCGGAATAGGTGCGGAGCGCGTCGGCTAGTTTGTCTTCCGTCTTTCCGAGTTGCGCGCTGAGCCCGGCGATCTGCTGGTTCGGCGGAGATTCCGCCGGCCGAAAAATCCGCTTCAACAGCGAAGGAGGTTTTGCGTGTTCTCGGTTCGTTTTCAACTGCGCGTAGCTCTCGCGCAAGGCGACGAGTTCGCGGTTCGTGGCGTTGAGCTTCGCAACGAGCTCGTCCAATCCGGCCCCACCTGGCGGTCGATCGATTGCGGCGGTGAGTGCCTCACGTTCCTTCCGCGCGATCTCGAGTTCTTCTTTCAGTAATTTCTTTTCGACGCGCAGGTCGGAGTTTTCCGCCGCCAGCGCGGATTCGTTTCTGATGCGATCCAGCCGGCCGAAATGAACGTAGTTACAGCCGGCCGTGAGTCCCAAAAGACCAAGCATCACGGGGAGCAAGAAACGACAGCGGCAGCGCATGTGCCTTCGATGAAGCGAAAATGACGCGGGCTGGCAATCCTGCCGGTGTCCGCTCGCACGCACTCGCGCATCCACGAGGATGCGCGAGAGCGTGTTCAGGGAATGCGTAAGGTCGCGCCGATCGGGAGTACGTTCTCGTTTTTGATGACGTCGCGATTCGCATGCAGGATTTCATCCCAGCGCGCGGCGGTGCCGTAGTAAGTGCGAGAAATCTTGGCGAGACTGTCACCCGCGACCACTTGGTGGGTTCGCAGACCTGGAGTCGCGGACGCCGGTACGGGCGTTGGCGCCGTTGCAGCGGGAGCTGGAGGCGTGCTAGCGATCGCGCCGGCCCGAGCGGAGCCGGGGCGAACGGGAGAGGACATGGTCGCGCCGGGCGGATTGCCGACCAAGGCGAGACGGGTTTTGAGCTGGGCATTTTCGGACGCAAGCGACGTCGCTTGCGCCTGGGTTTGCCTGAGCTCGTCATAAAGCGCGGAGATCTGGGAGGCGGCTTCGCTGGACGTGCGCGCGGCCGACGATTGCGCTTTGTCGGCGGTGCTGGCGGCGTCCGCTTTGAGCCGATCATTCTCATTTTGGAGGAGGGTGTAGCTCCGCAACACCGTGTTCAGTTTGTCCTGCGTCGCGGCGAGCGTCGTTGAATTGTCCGGGGGGACAGCCGCGAGCCGTGACTGAAGCGTCGCGTTTTCGCGCCGGAGGTTCTCGAGGTCGGCATTGAGCGTATTACGCTCCGCTTCGTCGCTCTTGAGGCGATCGTTCTCAGCCTGAAGTTGAGAAAAACTATGCAGGGCGGTCGCGAGCTTCGCCTCGGTTTCGGCGAGCTTTGCGGCGTTGGCAGACACATTTTCTGCTGGAGCCGCGGCGGGGCGGGCGTCGGCAGCTGCTTTTTCAGCGGTGGCGAGTTGCTCACGCAGAGTTGTCTGTGCGTTACGCAATTCCGTCAGCTGGTTGTCGGCGGCCGTTTTTTCACCGCGAAGTTTTTCAAGCTCGCGGTTGGTGGCAGCTTGAGCGGCGCTGCTTGTTTTAAGCTGTTCGTTTTCGCGTTGGAGTTGCGCGTTGTTACGGGTTGCGTCCGCGAGCTTCGTTTCAAGCTCGGCGAGTTTGGCGGACCGGTCGGGCGTTTTTTGGGCGCTCGCAGTGGCTTTCTGTGCCGTGGCGAGCTGTTGGCGCAGACCCTCTTCACTTTTGCGCAATTCCGCGACCTGGCTCTCGAGTGATGTTTTGGCGCTGCGAAGAGAGTCCAGTTCTTTTGGCGCAGTCTGGCTGGTTGGGCTCGCGGCGTTCAATTGCTCGTTCTCGCGTTGGAGTTGCGAGTAACTGTTCAAGACCGTGGTGAGTTTCCCTTCCGTTTCGGCCAGCTTCGCCTTGAGATCTGCAGTTTGGGGAGCAGAGGCATCTTGAGCCGCTTTTTCCTGCCGCAATTTGTCGACCTCGGCGGTGAGCCGGACCTGGTCGGCCGATGACGTTTTGAGCAATTGATTCTCGGCTTGCAGGAGCGAGTAGCTTCGAAGCGAGGCGTCGAGTTTCTTTTCGGTGTCGGCGAGTTTTTTGGCGAGGTCGTGCGCGTCGGCTGTGCCCGCAGCGGCTTTTTCGGCATTGGCCATTTGCTGGCGGAGAGCGGTCTCGGTTTTGCGTGCGTCGCTGAGCTGGGCCTCCAGGGCTTTTTTTTCATCGAGCAGTCGATCAACGCCGACCGTCAGCGTGTTCAGCCGGGCGATCGCCTCGTCGGCCCGCGCTTTTTCTTTGGCGGCCAAGTCGGCGTCGGGTGCCCGCGTGACGGGCGTGTTGGCGTCACCAACTTTCGCTTGGAGAGCGGCGACCTCGCCGGCGAGGCGTTGGTTTTCTGCGTGCGCGGCGGTGAGTTCGGCCTGCAGTTGTGTAGCGTCGGCTTCGGGAGCGCGCTCGATGACGATGGGCGGCGGATTCGACTTAGCGGGACTGTTCTGATCGGCGGCAAACAGCGTGGGAGACGAGGCGGAAGCGAGCAGGGATAAAACGGCGGCGAGGCGGACGATGTTAATCATGGGCGGGATAGGAAGAACGGTAGTCGAGGCGCTGGCTTCGACACAATCCGCGATTGAGAGTGCGGGGTGATGACAGAGGTCTTTTGTTTTGGAGTCTTAACGTGCAGGCCGCCGCCAGCTTGCTGGCGCGAATGAAGCGCGAGCAAGCTCGCAGCCTACGACGCAACGGATTGCATTATCATAAAATTGATCGATGACCTGCTTCGCGTGAGCGATGGGCGAGGCAATGCCGGCCAAGTAATTGCACGATCTGCCGGCGGTGCTTTGGTGAAACCTTGCGAAGACGTTCATGTCTTCCAAATTATCTGACTGCCATGAAAACGACCGTCGTGCTATCTCTCGCGTTACTTGCTGTGACGTCTTCGGCTGCTCAAGCCTTGCGGCCGCAGGCGGTCAACGGAGCGCTTCTCGGCGGTGTCGCAGGCGCAATTATTGGCCACAACAGCGGTGATCTCCGCCACAATGCCTGGCGCGGCGCGGCGTACGGGGCCGGCGCTGGATTGCTGATCGGTTCGATCGTGGGGGACGCGCATGACCGCCGATTCGCGACGCGGGTGCCGAGACCCGATTATCCGCGTGCGTATATTTATCGTCACGCTCCTTCGTATTACGGCTATGGCTACTACGGCCGACCGAGCCATTATTACCGTCGGGGTGGCGACTACGGCTACGTTTCCTACGAAGCGCCTTTGTACGCGGATGACTATTATGGCGGCGGAGATTACGCCAGCAACGGCCTGCTGCTCGGGGCACTCGCGGGTGCGGTGATCGGCAATAATAGCGGAGGCCTGCGGCACAATGCTTGGCGTGGTGCCGCCTATGGCGCAGCGACGGGCTATATCCTTGGATCGATCGCTGAGAGCAATGCGCGTCGGTATCAATATCAGAATGCTAATGCGTCGCCGGTCATTGCGACCGTGGCTTCGAATCAAAACGGAGATGCAACAACGGCGACCTCGTACGATCCTGAGCCGCAACCCGCGGCGCCGGCGGCACCCGCTGCTCCGGCCTCGTCCATGTCGGCAGCGAACAGTTTGTTTGGTCGAAAATAAATTTCACGGCACCGCGTCCTTTCCGAACGTGTCTGCCCGCCACCTTTACACCATGACTACGCAATCCACCTCCCGCCTCGCCCTGCTCGCCGGCGCCGCCCTGACCTCGGCGTTTTTTGCCGGCTGCGCTTCGCAAGGCGTTCAAAATCCCACTGGTGTACCGGTGACGGAGATGCGCGCTGATGAGCGCGGTTTCGTTGCCGGCACGGGAGTTGAGTCGCAGGATCTCGTTGCTGTTACCGACAAAATGGCCCGGAGCATCCTCGCGATTCCCGAGATCGCCCGGGCGGAAGCCGCGCCGCGGATCGTGCTCGATCCCGTGCTGAACGATACACGCTTTCCGTTGAACAAAGATATTTTCAACGACCGCATTCGAATCGAGCTCAACAAACACTCCCTCGGCAAAGTGCGTTTTCTCGCCCGCGATCGGATGAAAACCCTGGAGCATGAGCGTGAGTTGAAGCAGACGGGACAGGTGACCGCGGCCGCTGATCCCAATGTCACTGAATTTCGGGGCGCCGATTATTTCCTCACGGGAAAACTATCCGGCATGACGACCAAGACGAGCGCGGGAACGAGCGACTACGTGCTCTACAGCTTTCAGTTGATCGACGCGCGAACGAGCGAGATTGTCTGGGAGGATTCGGCTGAGATCAAAAAGCAAGGGCTCGAAGACGCCGCTTACCGTTGACCGTGCGCCCGGATTGCGCGCGACTGCGCGCGATGCTGATGATTAACCAACACCAACAGGTGAGGGGAGCGCCCTCGCTCGCCGCTATGCCGCCTCGCACGGAGGCGCGCGTTGACCTCACTGCGCGGTTAACGCGAGTCCGTGTTGGGCCAACCTCACCCGCTCGTTCATCGAAAACCGCGGTGAGATCGACGCGTTTTTCCGCGACGGCCGGCGGTTTCCTTTGCGCCCTGGCTCTCGTTTTCGCCGGATGTTCCTCGGCGTCGCGTCGCCCCGACATTCAGCATACCGGCGATCCGGTGATCGATGGCAACGCGGAGCTCAGCGCGGCGCGTCCGCAAGATCGCGTGCTGTGGGAGTACCGCGTCGCCGCATCTGCGATACGGATGGGTAATTTCGAGGAGGCGAAGCGGAAACTCGACGACGCCATTCTGAACATCGGCGGCATCATCGCGAACTCCGCGGATGCCGCGAAGGCGCGCAGCTTGTTCTCGGGCGAGAATGCGAAGACGTTTATTGGCGAACCTTACGAGCGCGTGATGGCCTATTATTATCGCGGCATTCTTTACTGGCGCGACGGGCAGCCAGATAATGCGCGGGCGTGTTTCCGCACGGGCGAATTCATCGACAGCGACGCCGAGAGCGCCGCGTACAAAAGCGATTACGTGCTGCTCGATTACCTCGAGGGTTTTGCATCCGAGAAACTTGGGGCCGATGGCTCGGATGCGTTCAAACGCGCGGAGGCAAACGCGAAGGGACAAGCTCTGCCGCGGTATGACCGCAAGGCAAACGTGCTCGTGTTTGCCGAATTTGGTCAGGGCCCGCGCAAATACCAAGGCGGAGAATACGGCGAACAGTTGCGCTTCATGATCGGCGATTCGCCGGCATGCTCGGCGGCGCTGACGGTCGATGGGCGGACGATCGCATTGCCGGCGTACGACGACTTGAACTATCAGGCGACGACCCGCGGTGGCCGGGTGATGGACTATATTCTTGGCAACAAAGCTGTCTTCAAGCGGACCACGAACACGGTTGGGGACACCGCATTAATCGGTTCGGCGATCGCCGCGGATAACATTTACCGGCGTGATGGTGGCAAAAGCCGCGATGCCGAGAACGCTGCGATCGCACTGGGCGCGATCGGCCTGATTGGCAAAATCGCGTCGGCCGCGACCACGCCCCACGCCGACATTCGGGCGTGGGACAACCTGCCTCAGCGGCTGAGTTTTGCCGCATTGCGGCTGCCGTTGGGCGAGCATGCCGCGACATTGGATTTTTTTGACTCTGCTGGGCGAAAACTCCCAGCCTTGACGCAGCAGTTGACGATAAAGGTTGATGATGTTGCGCAAGATACAGTCGTTTTTCTGAGTGAACTTAAATCCTGACCTGCAGTCTCACCCCTACTACTACAACTGCCGCTACATCTTCTGACCATGAACACCACGCACCGTTTGTCTGCTCTCGTTGCTGTCGCCACTCTTCTGTTACTCGCAGGCTGCGCGACTGAACCCGGGCCTTTCATGCCGCAGGACACGACGAAGTACACGGTCGAAAACACGGAAAAATTCGTGCTGCTGGACAAGCCGACGCAAGTGTCGATCACCTGCACGGGGTTACAGGAACGGATGTTGCCGGACGGTCGCATGGAGGTTGTCGCCAACGTGAAGAACCGCGAAAACCGCCGCCTCCAGGTTCAGATCAACTGCGTGTTCAAGGACGAACAGGGCTTTACCACGGGTGATGAAACACCCTTTCAGAACTTGATCCTTGCAGAAAATTCCACGGAGACCGTTCGCTTCACTGCCATGAATGCGCTCGCGAAGCGCTACACGATCCGGGTTCGCCAGGCCCGTTGAATTTTGAGAAAGTCAGTTGCGCGCTGATTGCGCAACGCGAGCGCGACCGACCCCAGCCAACATCGAAATATACTCCCATGAACACCCGCGTCCTGCTCCTCGCCCCGTTCACGTTTTTGCTGGTGCCGTTGATCGCGGCGCAGTCCGCGCCCGAGCCACAGCAGCCGGTGCCGGTTACGCAAGTCCCGCTGAACACGAACCATCAATCGTTGCTCACGCCGCCGAAAGGCGAAGACCAGCGGATCTATGGGCCGAATCGTGCAACTCTGATTGCGCCGGAGGCAGCGCGAGCGCTCGCGGAAAAGTTTCGCGCGGCGTATGGTCAAGCGACGTCGCCGAGAATTGTCATCTACGTCAATCGATCGCTGGTCGAAGACAATTCGGGACTTCGGCTGACGGGCCGCACGGAAAAATTCCACCAATCTTCCAAGGCGGAGAAGGACGGAACGCCGAACACAACGGCTGAAAAATCCGGCGAGAACACGTACACCGCGAGTGAAACACCGAAACCCACGCTCGCCGATCAGCAGACAGTGCGCGAAATCGAACGACTGTTCGGACGCGTGTTTCGCAACGCGGGCGCGAGACTGGCGGATCCTCGGGCCGCTGCGGCGCTGCTAGCGGACGAACCGGAAATTCGCCTCGGTGGCGATCAGGCTGCGAAGGAACGCGACGCCCTGAAACAGATCGCCGATATCGCCGTGGAGGTTCTGATTTCAAGTCGAGAATTGACCGTCACTGGACTGTCGGGTGATAGCACCTACACGGTTCCCGATATCCAAGTGACGGCGATCCGGCTGAGTGATACGGCCATTGTTGGCCAGGCAGCCGCCAGTGACGTGCTCGGACCCGATCGCCAGGCGGCAAGGATCGCGCAACAATTTGCGGTGCCGGACATCACGGAGGCCACCGCGTTTGCCCTGATGGAAGATATGCTGACCGGCGCGAAATGAGCGGTGGAGCGACGGCGGCTGCTTAAAAGTGAGTAGGTTGCGTGCTCGCCGCGCAACGTTTTCGGCCCGCGGAGGACTTCGGGCGCGACGCGCCCGAACGTTGCGCGGCGAGCACGCAACCTACCCTGCCTCACGTATCAGCCGTAGCAATTCAGCCGCCCCATAGAGGGCGCGGCCGAGCCCGTGAATTTTTTTTGCCGTGCCCTCGGCGGGCTCCGTGTTCACGTTTCGCTCTTTATGCGGGCAGTCTTTCGAGAAATCCGTGCGACACTGGCCCTGGCTTTACCGATCACGATCGGGCAAGTCAGCCAGATGCTGATGGGAATCACGGACAGCGTGATGATCGGGCACACCGGAACCGTGCCGCTGGCTGCCTCGTCATTCGGCGGAAACGTGTTCGGCGTTTTTTACGTGCTTGGGATTGGTTTGATGCTGCCAGTCGCAGTCTTCGTTGCTCACGCGCGAGGCGCGGGGCGTCCTGAAGAGTGTGGCGAATACTTGCGACACGGCCTGGCGCTGGCGTTAGGCTTTGGCGCGCTGGAGACCATCGCGATCGGAGGACTGTCGATGCAGTTGCAATGGTTTCAACAACCGCCGGAGGTTCTGGCGCTGGTCACGCCTTATTTCCTGCTCATTGGCGGATCGATGACACCAGTTTTATGCTACCTCGCGTTGCGGCAATACGCCGAGGCGATGGGCCGACCTGGGATGCCGATGGTCATCATGCTCGGGTGCGTGGGCCTGAATGGATTTTTGAACTGGGTGTTTATCTACGGTCATCTCGGCGCTCACGCGTACGGTCTGGCCGGGGCCGGGTTTGCCACGTTGGTGTCGCGAGTAATCGTTGTCTTGGTGCTGTTCGAATGGGTTCGTCGCGATCAGCGATTGAACTCGGCGCTGCCGCGGCATTGGTTCGCACCGTTGTCGGGCGCACGCCTCAAGGAGATGCTTCGACTTGGACTGCCGGCTTCCGGAATGCTGCTTTTCGAGAGCACCGCGTTTGCCGCCTCTGCGGTGATGATGGGGTGGCTCGGCGCGGTGCCGCTGGCTGCTCACCAAATTGCAATCACATGTGTGGCGACCACCTTCATGTTTGTGCTCGGGTTGTCCCTGGCTTCCGGGATGCGGATCAGCTCTGCGGTTGGCGCGGGCGAACACCACCGACTGCGCCCAATCGGCTTTGGTGCGCTGGGGTTGGGCACGGCGATCGCCACTGCGTTCATGGCATTTTACTTCTTTGGCGGCGCCGTCGTATCACGTTGGTTCGTACACGACGACGCGGTCGTCACGCTGGCCGCGCAACTCCTGGTGGTCGCTGCGGTGTTTCAATTGTTCGACGGCGGACAGGTGATCGGAGCGGCGCTATTGCGCGGTTTGAAGGATGTCAAAGTGCCAGCGGTGATCACGTTTGTTGCCTATTGGATCATCTCGATCGGCGGCGGATATTTTCTGGGAATTCGGCATGGTTTTGGCGCTGTTGGGATCTGGGCCGCTCTTGCGGCCGGCCTCGCGTTGGCCGCCATATTTCTCGTGCTTCGCTTTCGAGTGCTGACGCGCGTCCCAGTGGTCGAGGCGTAAAGGTTGCGGTGATATCCGTGGACGCTGCTCGATCTTTAAAGGAGACGGCCAAAGGAGGTGGCGGGACGGCCGTGCGAGTTGCGCGGCCAGCGCGCAACCTTCATGGATTCGCCCCTGTCGTCTCGCTTGAATCAACGCTTGGCGAGGCGTTGAAGGAGCGCGCGCTGGAGCAGGATAAACGCGAGCAAGAGCAGGCCGACGACGATGCGCGACCACGCGGGGCTGAGGCGCCCGTCGAAAATCAAAGCGGCTTGGATCACGCCGAAAATCATCAGGCCGAGCAACGTGCCAAGCATGTGTCCACGACCGCCGCTGAGCAGCGTGCCGCCGATCACGACGACAGCGATGGCATCGAGTTCGAGGCCAAGTCCGAAGCTGGGGTTGCCGGAGCCGGTGTAAAGGATAAGGACTAAACCAGCGCATGTCGCGCACACGCCGTTGAAGGCATAGACCAGTACGCGTGAGCTGGCCAGCGGCAGACCCATCAATAAGGCCGATGGTTCGCTGCCGCCGATGGCGAGGAGCGTCCGGCCGAATCGCGTATGATGCGCGAGTACAAAACCAACCAGCAACGCCGCCACGAGACAAACGGCGGCGGCGGTCAGCGACGCCCGGGCGCCGAGCGGAATCTCGAACATCGAAATCCGATTATAGAATGGGTGGGTGATCCCGATGGACTCGGTGGTGATCCAGAACGCGCAGCCACGCATCAAAAACATGCCGGCGAGCGTGATCAGAAACGGAGGTTGACGGAACCAGTGAATGATCGCGCCCATGCCGGCGCCGAGTGTGGCGCCGATCGCGAGCGCGGCTGTGGCGGCGAGGAGAGGATGAACGCCATGCTGTTCGATCAGCGTGGCCGTGAAAATGGACGAGAAACCCGCCACAGCGCCGACGGACAGATCGATGCCTCCGGAAAAAATGACCAGCGTCAAACCCACGGCGGCGATACCAAGCGCAGCGTTATCGGTGAGCAGGTTCACGACTCCGCGCAGCGAGAAAAATCCGTCGTAGAGGAAACACGCGGTGGCGTAGAGCACCGCGAGCACGGCGGCGGTTGCGAGTTGCGGAAGACGGGATTGGAAGGTGGGGCTCATGCGAGGACCTCCCGCGAGGACAGAAACTCCGCGTGGGCTTTGTACAACCGATTCGTGCTCTTGATCGTGCTCGTAATCGTGATCTCTCGTTCGAACGAACAACGGCGAGCACGAGCACGATTATGAGCACGAGCACGAAGGGGCGATCCGACGGGACGCATCATTTGGCGCCTCCCGTGAACAAACCTTTCAGCCAGCTGCGAGTCCGGTCCGATTGCAGAAGGCACACCGCGAGAATGAGCAACGCCTTCGGCACGGGTGCCACCGCGGGAGGCACTCCGGCATTGTACATAGTCTGGGTGAGCGTTTGAAGCAGCAGTGCGCCGATGAACGAGCCGAGGAGGAGGAAGCGCCCGCCAGTAAGAGCGGTGCCGCCGACTACCACGGCGAAGATGGCGTCAAGTTCCATGTTTTCGCCCACGCGATAAGAATCCGCCGCACCGATATTGGCCGCAGCCATCACGCCCGCGAGGGCTGCGCAAAAACCAGAAAAAACGTAAACGAGGCATTTCACGCGAGCCGTGGCAAGTCCGGCAAAGTGACTCGCGATGGGATTGTCGCCGATCGCTTCGATGAACAAACCCGCGGCGGTTCGGCGAAGCATGAAATGCGTCGTAATAAACAAAAGAACCGCGAGCACAGCGGCAAACGGGAACCCAAGCAGGTAGCCATCCCCAAGAAATTCAAACGCGCGATTTTTAATGATGATCACTTCGCCACCCGTGACGAGCTGGGCAACACCGCGGCCCGCGACCATGAGAATAAGGGTGGCGACGATCGGTTGCACCCCTGCGACCGCGACGAGCAATCCACTGATCAGCCCGGCAAGGAGTCCGGCTGAAAGTGCGCCGGCCAGAATCAGCGCGAGCGATTCGACACCGCGACTGATCAGCAGGGCGGCGACAGCGCCAGACACGGCCATGACCGAGCCCACAGAGAGATCGACACCGCCAGTTGCGATGACGAGCGTCATCCCGGCGGCGAGCACCAGCGGACGCGCGCCCTGATTCAGGATGTCGATCGGTACGCCGAAAAGATGGCCGCCTTGAAATGAGAGCCGCAGAAATCCTGGATGCACGATCACGTCGAAGACGATCAGCAGGAGCAGGCCAGCAAACGGCCAGGCGACCGGTGAGTGGAGGAAGCGCTTCATTCGGTTGCGACGCTGCGGGCCTTATTCATGGCTGATGTGGCCGCCGGCCATGGCGTGCATGAGGGTGGGGCCGGAAACATCAGCGCCAACGAATTCGCCGACGGCGCGATGCTCGCGGAGCACCAACACGCGTGAACTGTTGCGCACGATCTCGTCCAGCTCCGAAGAGATGAACAACACCGCAATGCCGTCCGCCCGTAGTTTCGCGATGAGTTGCTCGATTTCAGCTTTTGCCCCGACGTCGATGCCGCGCGTGGGTTCGTCGAGAATGATCAACGCGGGCTGCGTCGCGAGCCAGCGGGCGAGAAGGACCTTCTGCTGATTTCCGCCGGAGAGATTGCGAATCGGAGTCTCCGCATCGGCAGTTTTGATACGAAGCGCACGAATGTAGTGATCGCAAAGCCGCGCTTGTTCGGCCCGCGACAATATCCGCCAGGCGCCGCGTTTTGCCTGCAGCGCGATGATGAGGTTTTCGCGAACGGACAACCAGGGGATAATGCCTTCCTGTTTTCGATCCTCGGACGAAAACGCGATGCCGTGACGCACGGCGTCCCGTGGCGAATGCACGCGCGCCGGCTGGCCGGCGGCGTGAAGACTTCCCGTGGTGCGCGGATCGATGCCGAAGAGCAGGCGAGCGAGCTCGGTTCGGCCAGAGCCGAGCAACCCCGCGAGTCCCACGATTTCGCCTTTGCGAATTGAAAGATCGATGGAATGGAGCGCACCCGTGCGAGAAAGATTCGTGGCCGACAGAACGGGCGGGGCGTCGGATTTCCACTCGCTCGCATTCGCGGCCGTGGAGGCAGCGGCGGCGGTGATATCGCGGCCAAGCATCTTGCTGACAAGCGCGAGGCGCGGGAGTTCGGCGGTGGCGTAGTCGCCGACGAGCGTCCCGTTGCGCAAGACAGTGATCCGATCCGTAACGGTATACACCTGGTCAAGGAAGTGGGTAACAAAAACAATTCCCATGCCGTCGGCACGCAGGCGATGCATGATGGCGAACAAGTCGGCGACTTCTTTTTCGTCCAAACTGGCCGTCGGCTCGTCAAGGATCAGCAGGCGAGCTTTACGGTCCAGTGCGCGCGCGATCGCGACCATTTGTTGCAGTGCCACGGAGAAGGTCCCGAGCTCGGCGTTGACGTCGAGATCGAGTCCGAGGCGCGCGAGGGCGGTGCGAGCGTGGCGTCGCGTGGCAGCCCAGTTGATGAAACCAAACCGGCCGGGTTGACGGCCAAGACAAAGGTTTTCCGCGACCGACAGGGAAGGGACGAGGTTGACTTCCTGATACACCGTGCTGATGCCCTCGGCTTCAGCGTCACTCGGAGAAGTCGGGGCAATCAGTTCACCTGCGAGTCGGATTTCGCCGGCATCCGCCTCATAGACGCCGGTGAGAACTTTGATGAGCGTGGATTTTCCGGCGCCGTTTTCACCCAGGAGCGCGTGGATCTCGCCGGCGCTAACGGTGAAATCGACACCATCGAGCGCGACCACGCCGGGAAAGCGCTTGCCGATGCCGCGGAGAGTGAGGAGAGGCGCAGGCGCGTCAGGCATGGTGAGGGTTAATACGGACAAAAAAATGGAGGACGGAAGCTCGTTGAAGCGCGGGGGTTCTCTAAAATCGGGTTATCGTGCGACAGCGCCGAATAGCACGAGTGCGGCAGCGCATTACAGTCAAGCGTTCGTGCGGACTAACGATGTGCAACAAGGTGCAGCCGGCCCGAAAAATCCTCTCGTTCTCATGAATCTCCACTCGCTCGCCGGACTGTGTGAAACACAATCATTTCCGTTTGGCGGATCGGCGTAGGTTGCGCGCTTGCCGCGCAACGGGTCCGCGACGGGCGTAGCGCGGCGAGCGCGCTACCTACAGCTGACGGTGCGGCAATTGCGAGCGAGCGTCTGCCCTGCTGACTTTACGGTGAAGTGGCATTCTGCTGGCTTGTTTGGCGAAGGCGGAGCACTTGGTGGGGTGCCATGACCTGCCCCCACATGAGCCGTGCGTGCGATCGCGCCGTGAAATTTGTCCGGAATTGGTAATTCCCTTTCACTTTACCCCGATCTGGTAAACCAGCGTCTCTCTTAACCACTGCCCCCGTCTTGGTTTCGCCGCCTTCCACCCCGTTCGTTGCTGAGATCATGCCCGACATCACCCTTGCACTGCAGGCGATCGGACTTGAGGACCCTCGGGCCTCGGAAGAAATCCTTCCTCTCGTTTACAACGATCTTCGCCGTCAGGCAGGTGCACAGATGGCGCGTGAATCGGCCGGGCAGACTTTGCAGCCGACGGCGCTGGTGCATGAGGCGTGGTTACGGATGGTCGGCGCGGGCAACCAACTGTGGCAAAATCGCGCCCATTTTTATGGTGCGGCGGCGGAGGCGATGCGCCGAATCCTGATTGAAAGCGCGCGGCGAAAATCGCGTTTGAAGCGCGGTGGCGACCAAGTGCGGCTCGATATCGAAAATCTCGAGCTGGCCGAGACCACGCCGGAAGAAAAAATTCTATTAATCGATGACGCGATCGATCGGTTGAAAATGCAGGACCCGGAGCGGGCGCAGGTGGTGGTGCTGAAATTTTTCGGCGGCTTCACGAATCAGGAAGTCGCTGCGAGCATGGGTGTGACGGAGCGCACGATCGAGCGACACTGGGCGTTCGCCAAAGCCTGGTTATTTCAGAGCATTCGTTCCCAACAATAATCTGTGGTGCCGCCGAATGGAGAAAGTCACGAGCAGCCGGAGCGGTTCGAGGCCCATCAATGAACTCGACGAAAATACCGTCCATTAACTCACCCACCGAGTTGGAGGAGGAGTTGTTCGACGCGGCGCGCCGACTCGCGACCGAGGCCGAGCGGCTGGCGTATTTGGAAAAGGCCTGCGACGGCGACACGCAGCTGCGCCGCCGACTGGAGGCAATGCTGATGGCCGAGGCGGACGCGGAGGCGTTCTTTAGCGAAGGGCGTTCGGTCGTGAGCGCTACGATCGGTCCGCTGCAGCTCTCGGTGGCCCAGCAATCCGCGGCGGCGGACGGCAACGGGCTGTCGTTGGGCGAGGAGCCCATTGGCACGCGGATCGGGCGCTACAAGCTGCTCGAGAAAATTGGCGAAGGTGGTTGCGGCGTGGTTTACATGGCCGAGCAGGAAGAGCCGGTGCGACGTAGAGTCGCGCTAAAAATCATCAAGCTGGGGATGGAAACGAAGAGCGTGATTGCGCGATTCGAGGCGGAACGGCAGGCGCTCGCGATGATGGATCATCCGAATATCGCGCGAGTTTTTGACGCAGGCGCGACGGATCGCGGTCCGCCGTATTTCATCATGGAGCTGGTGCGCGGCGTGCAGATCACGAAGTACTGCGATCAGAACCAGCTCGATCCACGCGAGCGGCTGGATCTGTTTATCCAGAGCTGTCACGCGATCCAGCACGCACATCAAAAAGGGATCATTCATGGCGACATAAAACCGTCGAACATCATGATCGCGCTGCACGATGGGAAGCCCGTGCCGAAGGTGATCGACTTTGGAATATCGAAAGCGACGGAAGCGCGGCTGACCGACAAGTTCCTGATGACCGCGTATGCGCAGTTGATCGGCACGCCGGCTTACATGAGCCCTGAGCAGGCGGAAATGGGCGGGTTGGACATCGATACGCGCAGCGACATTTATAGCCTGGGCGTGCTGCTGTACGAACTGTTGACGGGCCGGACGCCGTTCGACGTCAAAGAACTGCTGGCGTTGGGAATCGACGAAATGCGACGAATACTGCGCGAACGCGAACCCGCCCGCCCGTCGGCGAAATTGATTTCGCTGGCGCCGGATGAGTTCAAGAAGGCCGCGACGGCGCGACGGACGGAACCCGCGAAGCTCGCGGCGCTGCTGCGGGGTGATCTCGATTGGATTGTGATGAGGGCGTTGGAGAAGGATCGTGGCCGGCGTTATGAGACGGCGAATGGGCTGGCGAACGACGTGCAGCGTTTTCTGGACAACGAACCTGTCGTGGCGCGGCCGCCGAGTTGGTCATATCGTTTTCTAAAATTGGTGCGGCGGAATCGTGTCGTGTTCATCGCCGGTGGCGCCGTGGCGGTGGCGCTGGCCGGGGGCATGAGCACCTCGACCTATTTGTTTTTGAAAGAACGTGAAGCGCGGCAGAGCGCGGTCGCGGCGGAGCAGCAGCAAGTGCGATTGCGGCACGAGGCGGAGGTGCGCGAGAAAATCACCCAGGCCGCGCTGCTGGTC
>DAITQE010000021.1:0-15714 GCA_036833235.1 Opitutus sp. | reverse complement strand
GAACCGGGCCCGCCGAGGAATTTGTGGGGCGAGAAGAACACGGCATCGAGTTTACCGAGCGGATCTCCTCGCGGATGCATGTTCATCTCCACATACGGAGCCGACGCCGCAAAATCGACGAAGCAGTGGCCACCATGTTCGTGCATGATTCGGGCAAGCTCGTGGTAGGGTGTCCGAATTCCGGTGACGTTGGAGCAGGCTGAAAACGCCCCGATTTTAACCGGGCGGTCGCGATGTCGTTCGATCATGGCGCGCAGGTTGTCCGGATTCACCAAACCCCGTGGGTCTGGCTCTATAACCTCAACGTCGGCGATCGTCTCGATCCACGAGGTCTGGTTGGAGTGGTGCTCCAGGTGCGTGAGGAAGACAACGGGGCGCTTCGTCTTGGGCAGGCTAACATAGGGCTGCAACTGCTCCGGGACGCGGAGGCCAAGTATCCGCTGAAATTTATTTACGACGGATGTCATCCCAAAGCCAGCGGTGATGATCACGTCGGCCGGACCTGCGTTGACGTGTTGTTTGAGAATTTCCTGAGCGTGGTGATAGGCGCGAGTCATCGTGGCTCCCGTCACGCTGGATTCCGAATGGGTATTACCTACGTAAGGTCCGAAGGATTCGAGCAAGCGACGTTCGATGGGAGCGTAAAGCCGTCCGCTGGCAGTCCAATCAGCATACACGATCGCGCGTTCGCCGCAGGGTCCAGGGAACGATTGATCAATGCCAACGATCTCGCGCCGGAACGGCATGAAGTGTTGCTCCAAGGCGGTCATGGCTCAGGGGAGGTTCGCATTAACGCTCGTCCCGGAAACGCACGGGAATCGTCCGGCATCTAGTTGCGACGCGATCGATCACGGTTGTCCGGGGTTGTCGGGAATCGCCGAAGGGCATCCGTCTTTGCGAATGTCCGCGGCATCGCCGGCTGGGATCATCGCGGCTCCGGCGAAGCCGAGCGCAATGCCGAGCATCACGTAGTAAACCGGGGCAATCTGGGATCCCGTTATCTTGAAAATCCAAGTCAGGATGAATTGGGCAAAACCGCCAAAGACCAGGACGGCGAAGTTGTTGGCGATCGACAGCGCGGTTGACCGCATGCGAGGCGGAAAGAGCTCCGACATCGTGGTGCAATAGACGCCAAGAAAAAGTCCGCTCACCACGCTGATGACGAGCTGTACGGTTATCAAACGGCCGATGCTCGGCGCCGCCGCCAGCCAGCTATACAGCGGGTACATCACGAGGAAATAGGCGCCCAGAAACCAAAGCAGCAGCCGTCGCCGATTGAAACGATCGCAGAGCATGCCGCCGATCGGGACGATCCCGAGCATGAGGGCGGCGGCGAGCAGTTCGGCGAAAAAGCTTTCGCGAATCGGCAAGTGCAGGACGTTTTTGGCGTAGGTGACACTATAGCCATAGACGGCGTAAAACGAGACGGCGCTGGCGGCGACCATCCCGATGCTTGCGAGCAACTGGCGTCGGAGACCAAACAGCGCTCCGCCGATCGAGATTTGCTGCGCACGGGAGTCTCCCGCTGCCACAGACTGCGCCGAAACAAACACGCGAGACTCCTCCACATGGCGACGGATATACCAGGCCGCAGGCGCAATAATCAGTCCGAAGGCGAAAGGCAGACGCCAGACTCCGCTCGCCAGCTCGGCTGACGTGAAGAACTGCGTCAGCACGAATCCGAAGGTCGTGCCGACGACTAAAGAAGCGACTTGCCCCGTGATTTGCCACGAGCCGTAAAGGCCCGCTTTGCCGGGCGGAGCCATTTCGATCAGATACGCAGTTGACGTTCCGAACTGCCCTCCAAGCGAAAATCCTTGGATGAGACGGGAGAGGACCACGATCACTGGAGCCACCAAGCCGACTTGCCGATAGCTCGGCGCGCAGGTCAAAAGCAGGGTGCCCAATGCCATGAGCGCCATGCCGAGAACCATGGCTACCCGCCGGCCATAGCGGTCGCCGATGATCCCCAGAACGATCCCGCCCACTGGACGCATGAAGAATCCGACGCCGAAAACGGCAGTGGTTGCCAGGATGGCGTTGAGCTGGGTCTCCGGATTGTGCGGATCGACCGGAAAAAACACCGAGCTGATGATCGGCGTCATGTACGCGTAGATCGTGAAATCATACCACTCGAGGGCGTTGCCGAGGACTGCGCTGGCGATTCCGAGGAAAGGGCTTTTCTTCCTTAACATCGTGCCAGTTTCGTTGCTTTGCCGTCGGGCTTGTTCGGCAGTGGTGGCATGGTCCCTCATACGAGCGCCCCTCCGTGCGCGATTTGCGTGGCGACACGTTGGAGGAAATCCATGTCCACCGGTTCGCGAATGACGCATCCTGGCGCCAGCAGGATTCCCCTGCCGGCGGTTTCGGCCTTGATTGCCAAAAGGTCCGTGGAGACAGCCTCACTGTTTCGTTGCGTAAGGGCAGAGCGCCGCAGACCGCCGACAATCGGCAGGCGCCCACCCGCCCGCCGATACGCCGCGACGCTCGGCGGGGCTTCGCCAATATGCCAGTTCAAGGCGGCCACCGGATAGACCTTCAGAGAATCGAACAAAACCCTGCTCCCGTGCATATGAAGAATATTGAACCAACCTGGAGCGGCGGCGCGCAACACCCGGCGGTCGAATGGCTCCCCAAATCTTGCATAGGCCGTCGCGTTGAAACGGGCCGGATTGGCATCCTGCGCTGCGAAAAAAACGCCGGCGCAACCCACCGCCAGCGCCTGCTGAACAAAGTCCGCCGTTGTCAGCGTAATTGCTTCCAAGGCGTTCAGCACGGCTTCGGGAGCTTCCCGGACGTCGCGATCGAGCGCGGCGCCCGCGAGCTTGTGGGCAATCGTTAGCGGTGAGTACACGGTCGCGAGGACCGGCACGTCGGGGCCAAGCGCCACCACGAGATTCGCCAGATGACCAAGCTCACGGGCCAAGGCCGTCGCGGTGGTGGGCAAGCACTGAACACGACGCCAGTCGTCCACCTGGACGACGGGATGCCGGGCAACCCTGGCGACGCCGCCCGCGTGAATCGCGCTGTAATCCGCGACGGCCCCCCAATCTTCGACACAATACAGCCCGTTGGACATCGCCTTGACGAAATCAAGATCGAGCTTCCGGGCGAAGCGTACGGTCTCATCCAGCAGGGTGACGGGATCGAGGTCGATATTGGGGAAGTGGCGCCAAAAGCTGTAAGGCAGTCGATCGACCTCCTCATGGGCTAATGCGCGGCGCACCCTTTCTCTTTTGGATAACAGCATTTCTACGATTGAGACGAAAGCGACTTCGAGGCCTGGCCGAAAGGGTCAGAAATGATAGTCGATCTTCAGGGTCAGATTGCGCGGATAGCCGGGATACGTTGATTCGAAGGTGGCGACCGACTGGATGTATTTCCGATCAAAGACGTTTTTTGCCTCCAAGGAGAGCGTGTACGCGCGCCATTTGTAATAGAGGCCCGTGTCGAAACGGACGTACCCCGGCACGACCGGATAACCCGCCGGTCCGCGGGCCGGGTCGCCGCCGAACCGCTTTCCGACGTAGATGACACCGAGGCTCAGCCCCACCCCCTGGAATGTTCCTTTCGGGACGTTGTATCGCGCCCATAGGTTTCCGCTCCAGCGAGGCGCTGCGGCAAGGTCCGTGTTCAGGATGGCCGGGTTGCTGCTGGCCGAGATGTAAGCCTTGTTGTAGGCGCCGCCCGCCTGAATCTCGAAATACGGCACCGGAAACCACTCGTTCTCAAGCTCGATCCCGCGGCTGGTCTGCCCACCGTCGAGTCGCGAGATCGCCAGCCCGAGTGAATTGGTGACCGCCGTATTGATAAGCACGTTCGATTTCTTGATGTCGTACGCCGCGAGATAGGTGCGCAGCTTAAGGTCGCGTGTCTCGAACTTTAAGCCCACCTCCCATTGCTTGCCGGTCTCTGGCGGGAACGAATTGTTGTTGTTGGCGTCGATGGCGTTCAATGCGGGCGGATAGAAGGACTCGCTCCAATTAACGTAGCCGGACAACTGCTCGGTGACATCGTAGATGCCACCATACTGCCACACCGTGGAGCCGAACTTCTGGCTGGTATAGAACGGCACCGTCTGCGCCGGGTCTATGTTATGGCCCTTGGTCTGCTGCGACCGCACGCCGACAATGATATGGAGGCGATTCCAAAGTTTGATCTGGTCCATGCCATACACACCCAAGGACTGCTGGACCGATCTCGCATCCGAGAGGCCCTTCCCCGTGTCGACCGGGGGCGGAATTGTCAGATCCGGATTATAGAGTGCGACCGCGCCGGTTGGGAACGGATAGGTCTGGACGATGCGGTAGGCTCCCAGGAAATTGTGGTCTCCGCTTGCGCCGATCATCAGCGCCTGCTGGAAGTTCCCGCTGCCGATCGTCTTGTAGGCGTTCACGTCGAAAGAGTTCCACCGGTTGCCGTCGGTCTCGGAGCGGTAACGGCGCGGCTCCATGATGGGAGTCACGGTTGTCACCGGCAGGAACGGAACCGACTCGCCGCGCGCGTTCTCGCCGGTGCGTCGATACATGGTCCGCGTCGAGAAGGTGAGCGTCCAGTCGCCGGGAAGCACGGTCTTGAACCGCGTGCTCAGGCTCTCGCCTTTGTCCGAGCGCCAGTCCGATGGGTATTGGTAAACCGTGTCGTAGGGTGCGACGAGCGAAACGCTGCCGAACGGCGCCGAAAGGCCGTCGTCGGAACGCTGCCTCTCCTGCGAATACTCGAGCTTGACCGTGAACGACGTCTCTGGGCTCCACCGATAGGTGAGCGAGGGATAGACGGCGAAGTCGCGGTCGAAATCGCCCTTCCTGAAGCGGAACAGGTCCTCATTTTGCGCAATCAGGCGGTATAGCCAGTGCTTCTTTGCGTCGATCGGCCCGGTAATGTCGAGCGAGCCGATGTAGCTATTCGAGTCCATGAACTTGCCGTACGTGCCGGCGCCGGTGACGAACGAGCCCGACAGAACGCCCTGTTCGACTTCGTTCGGACTCTTGGTCAAGATGTTGACCGAGCCGCCGACCTTCAGTTTTCCGTAAAGGATCGAATTCGGTCCCTTGAGGACCTCGATGCTGTCTATGTTCGCCATCTGGACGGCGCCGAACGTGGCCACCGGTCCCGGCAGTCCGTCGTATTGGACATTTTCAAGGCCGGCGGTTGTCGTGTCGAAACCGCGGAGAGAAAAGCCCGTGACACTTCGCGTCACCTGAACCATGCCGACCACCGAGGCGTACATGTCGATCAGCGTCTGGGGGTCGCGATCCTGAATGGCGTGTATATTCAGGACCTGCAGGGTTTGGGCGAGCTCCTTGAGCGGGGTGGGAATCTTGCTCGCCGTCGAAGATTCGGCCTCGGCGTATCGGCCGAGCGAAGTGTCGGAGACCTTGAATGTTTCCAGTTTGACGACGTTGTCGTTGGAGGGTGGCGCAGTCTGCGCGTTCGTCGGTGTGCGTGGATCGTCGGTGCTCGACTGGGCCTCAACCCGGATCGTAGTTAACAGGCTGACAAGGACGCACAGGGTCGGAATGACGGGGGCTGAATGCAACAGACTGGTTGGTGTAGTCTTCATGTGTGTGACGCTCTACAGGTGGTTATATCATTGTCGTTTTTTGCTTTAACGGTCGGGAAAAGACGCGCACCTCCAGTCGATCTCTGGGGCAGAGATCACCGCGGGTGTGGCTGGTAGAATGTGTCTCGAGTCTCGAGAACGAGCGATTAATCGCTATTCAACTTATCGGCGATCATCGGCCTATACAGTGTCCGTATGCTCAGGCTTTCATCCAGCCAGTTTTTCCAAGTGGGGTCCTTCGACAGGATTTGGCGGACTTTTGGCTCGACGGTGCTTTGCGATCCGAGCCCTTTATAGCCTGTGTAGTCCATGACGAGGAGAGAGCTCCAGGCTCCGGCTTCAGCGCGGCACATATACATGCGGTATCCTGTGATCGCGCCCTCCTTGATCCATAAATCGAGTTGAGGGACGGTCTTGTAGGTGGTGTAAGCTTTATACTTTGCGGCATCCGCCGTGATGACGTACGGAAAGAGTACATAGAGTGACGTGTGCGGGCCTTTGGCCGGTGGATTCTCCCAAGGCAGATCAGCCAAATCAGAGGATACGGGTTCGGCGAGAAGCCGCGCCTCGGGTGGAAGCCCCCCAGCCGTCGTCCGCTCGATCTTCGTCCATCCGGCCAAGTCCGTAAAATGAGCGAAGCGCAGGATCAGCGTCATATCCCCCGTCGGCCCGGGCCCCGCCAGCACCGAGAAGAATAGTTCGTAGTCGGCGAACGCGCCCTCCTTTTTCCAGCGCTCGAATTGCGCGATTCCGGGGCCTTCCATCGCAGCGCGAAGCGCCGGGCGATTTTCTGGCTTCGCCTTGTAAGCGATGACCAGACTGATCGGCTCCGAGCCGGGCGATTCTTGGGCGTAACCCGGTGCGGCAACAATGGCGAACACAACTACCGAGACGGCCGCCAGAAATTTTCTGACGGCGGAACAACAAGCTAATATATTCATGGGAGCATTATGGTTGAGTGGTGGATGACACGACGGCCTGCTATTGGTCGTTTGACGGCTGGGAAATTAGCGGCGGGTTGAAATGCCGAAACCTTGGCTGACATGAGCGGGCATCGATTCTGGCCGTGGCATCGATCATTGGCGTGCAGCCAACATTGGCTTGCCGAAGCGAGGATTGAAGTTAATAAAAACCAACTTATGGTTATCAGTAACAAAAGCGGCGGCCAAGTCACGCTGCGCGATATCGCCCGCGCTGCGGGCGTCAGTACGATGACCGTTTCCCGCGCCTTGCGCAAAGACGCGCATGCGTCGGCCGCGACCGCGGCCCGGATCTGCGCCCTGGCGCAGGCGATGAAATACCAGCCAGATCCGCACCTGACGGCCTTGGCCGCGTACCGCAAGCGCAAGCGCCCGCCCAAGGAGCACGAGGTGATCGCTTATCTTACCACCGACAATACACGGGACGGCTACAAACGGACCAGGGTCGGCAGCGAGGCCCTGCGGGGAGCCTGTGCGCGGGCGGCCGAACTCGGATATCGGGTCGAGCCCACGTGGCTCCGCGATCTGGAAAAACAGCATCGTGATCCCAGCGACGTGCTCCGTGCGCGCGGCATCCGCGGTGTAGTCCTGGCCCGCATGGGGCGGGTGGGCATGACGATCAATTTGGAGTGGGATCGGTTTTCATGCGTTGCGATCGGCTACTCCCTGCTCAAGCCCACGCTCCACGTGATCGCCAGCCACTTCTATCAGAATCTCTGCCGGTCGTTCGATGAGCTGGTTGGGCTCGGCTACTGCCGTCCGGCACTGCTGTTGTCCACCGACCTTGACTATCGTACAGGCCACCAGTTTCAAGGGGCCTTCCTCTACAAGCAGCAGTCCATCCCGGCTGGCGCGCGTTTGCCCATCCTTTGGACGGAGCCGGCCAGGCAAGGGGAGAATCTGCAAAAGTATTGTTCGCGGCACTCGCCGGATGCCATCCTGTCGGCTTGGCCCTCGACACGCCCAGCGCTGGTTTCAATCGGACTTCAGCCGCCCGTGAACATCGGCTACGCAAATCTCAATATCGTCCGCTCGGAGGACTCGGTTTCCGGAATTTTCCAGAATATCCTGGATATTGGAGCAGCCGCGGTCAGCCGGCTAAACGTCATGTTGCAGTATGGGGAAAAAGGCATCCCCGCGTTACCGGAGGTTACGGCGATTTTTGGGGAATGGTACCCCGGAACCACCGTGCGGCGATCCCAGGCTTCGCAACTCGCTTCTTGAGTTTGCCCGCCGCCTGATGGGTTTTGCGGAAGGGTGCTAAAAGTCGCCCGATTCCCCGTGGTGGAAAAGAGGCAGGCAAGCCACGCGAACTTGTACCTGCAAACGCCAGCTTTCGACTGACGAACTTGGGTTAAATAAAATTCAGGGACAGTTAATGTCCGGGCAAGGTTGCGGCTTCATAGTCGGTCGTCTTGTGAGTCACCCCAAGCCATTGCCCTTAAGTCTATCCTGGCAATCGTTGCATGGTCGCCCGCCCGTCGGTCGATCCATTCGAGCGAAACGTCGAAAGCGCGTTTCAAGATGCTCTAACAACCGGTGCAAGCTTTCGCGGCGCAGCCCAGGCGAAGTGAACTCAGTTCTTTCGACGACTAAACCGTCCGCACGCCTATTTCCATGAAGATCACCTCGAAGCCGCTGAGCGAAAATCTCCACCTGATTCGGTGGGTCAAGAAAATGGCGGAATTGTGCCAGCCCGACAACGTCCACTGGGTCGATGGTTCCAGCACGGAATACGACGCGTTGTGCGACCTGATGGTGCAGAATGGCACCTTCATCAAACTGAACCAGAAAAAGTGGCCCGGCTGCTACTATGCGCGCTCCGATGCGAGCGATGTGGCGCGAGTCGAGGATCGCACGTTCATCTGTTCGTTATCGAAGGAGGCGGCGGGTCCGACGAACAATTGGGTAAATCCGTATGAGATGCGGAAAAAACTCCGCTCCTTGTTTCAAGGCTGCATGGCGGGTCGCACGATGTATGTGCTGGCTTATAGCATGGGCCCGATCGGTTCGCCGATGGCGCAGATCGGCGTGCAGCTCACCGATTCCCCCTATGTGGTCGCGAATATGCGCATCATGGCGCGGATCGGCCTGTCGGTGTTTGCAGAGATCGACAAGGCGGAGATTCGCGTCGTCCCTTGCATGCACAGCGTCGGCGCGCCGTTGGCGAAAGGTCAGAAGGATGTCCCGTGGCCGTGCAACAAGGAAAAATACATCGCCCACTTCCCCGAGACGCGCGAAATTTGGAGCTACGGCTCGGGCTACGGCGGCAATGCGCTGCTCGGCAAGAAATGTTTCGCGCTCCGCATCGCGTCGAACATGGCCCGGGACGAAGGCTGGATGGCGGAGCACATGCTGATTCTCGGCGTCGAGAATCCCGCAGGCGAAAAGACCTATGTCGCGGCGGCGTTTCCCAGTGCCTGCGGCAAAACGAATTTCGCAATGCTGATTCCACCGGCGCCGTTCACAAAGAAGGGCTGGAAAATCTGGACCGTCGGTGACGACATCGCGTGGATCAAGCCCGACGCGGACGGCCGCTTGCGCGCGATCAATCCGGAGGCGGGGTTTTTTGGAGTCGCGCCCGGCACGTCGAACAAGACGAACCCGAATGCGATGGCCACGCTCGCGAAGAACACCATCTTCACCAACGTCGCACTCACGCCCGAGGGCGGAGTGTGGTGGGAAGGGATGACCGACGACCCACCGGCCAGGCTCACCGACTGGCAGGGCGCGGAATGGACGCCCGATCTCGCAAAGCAGACCGGCGTGAAAGCGGCGCATCCCAATTCGCGCTTCACCGCGCCGGCATCACAGTGTCCCACGATCGATCCGGCCTGGGAAGATCCGCAGGGCGTGCCGATCAGTGCGATTATTTTTGGCGGCCGGCGGGCGACAACGATGCCGCTCGTTTACCAGGCGTTTAACTGGAGCGGCGGCGTTTACATGGGCGCGACGATGGGCTCGGAAATGACGGCGGCCGCGGCGGGCACGATCGGCAAGGTGCGCCGCGATCCCATGGCGATGTTGCCATTCTGCGGCTACCACATGGGCGACTACTTCAGGCACTGGATCACCATGCAGCGCAAGCTGAGTCAGACGCCGCGGGTGTTTCACGTGAACTGGTTTCGCAAAGGCGCGGACGGGAAATTTCTCTGGCCGGGGTTCGGCGAAAATATGCGCGTGCTGAAATGGATCGTCGATCGCGCCCGCGGTCGCGCTCTCGGCAAAGAGACGCCGATCGGATGGATGCCCGGCTACGACGACATCGACTGGACGGGGATGGATTTTCCGAAGGAGAAATTCGACGAGCTCCAGGCTTTCGATCGCGCCATGTGGCGCGCGGAGGTTATGGGACACGAAGAACTTTTTCTCGATCTCCACGACCGGCTGCCGAAAGAGATGCTCTATGAGCGTGAGCTGCTGATTTGCCGGATGTAGTAAACCGGTCCGCTCGTTGTCGTTTTCAATCAACTGGCCAAACTCGAATGAATCTTCGCGCCGCTAGCGTGGCGTTCCTGGTCCTCGCCCAAGCGCTGACTGCGTTGACAGCCGCGGTTGAAGTCCGCTGCGCCAGCGCCGAGAGCATGAAGGGCCTGATGCACACGTGGACGCGCGACTTCACGGCCTCGCACCCGGACACGCCGGCCCGGGTGGTTCTCCGCACGAAGTTCTCCGCAGAGGCATTCGAGGCTTTGTTGCGCGGAGATGTGCAGGTGGCGCCCTTTGCGCGGGAGTTGTTTCCTTCGGAGCGCGCCCGGTTCGTGGAGAAATTTGGCGTGGCGCCGTTGCTCGTGCCCGTGGCTACTGGCAGCCGCGCGACCAAGGGCGGCACGCACGCCATTGCCATCTTTGTCCATGAAAACAATCCTCTCGCGCGGCTCACGCTCGAACAACTCCGCGAGGTTTTGACGGCTGACGGCAAAATTACGACGTGGGGTCAGCTCGGCGTCGGCGGAGAATGGACGGCAAAAAAGATCGTGCTCCACGGCATGCCGCGCCGCCGTGCGACGGGCGATCCGCCCGGCATCGTCAATTTTATCGAACAGCGGTTGCTCGCCGGCCGCGATTGGCGCGGCGACATCCACGAACACCCCGACGCACCGGGCGGCCCGCAGGCGCTCGAGCAAATTGTACGAGCGGTCGCCGCCGACGAAGCGGCGCTTGGCTACAGTGGCTTCTATTACGCGCAGCCCAGCACAAAAACACTCGCGCTCGCGGACACCGACGCCGGTCCGTTTTACCAAGGCACGGCCAACGAAATCGAACGCCGGCAATACCCGCTCACGCGGACGATCTATCTTTGCGTCGTCGCAAGTCCGGACGCGGCGACACGGGAGTTTCTGCGCCATGTGCTCAGCTCCGCAGCGCAGCGCGCCGTGAGCGACGACCGCCAGAAATTTTTTCCTCTCACCAACGCCGCGGTTCGTGCCGCGCTCGATCAACTGAAATAGCACGCCAGCCCGTTCGAGGCCGCTCAGTAAAAGCCTCCAACAACTTCAATCGTGAAAACAATGACCGCCGTATTTCAATCACCATGACGAAAGCAACCCCGATCTCCTTTGCACTGCGGACTGGGTCGCTCGTCGTCTTCGCCATCGCCGCCGGCCGAGTCAACGCGGAATCATCTATGATCAAGTAAACGCCGACACTTACCGGCTCGCTGAGGCCACCACGACCCGACCCTACGCGCGCACCATGGCATTGGATACAAAATCGAAAAAGGTCTATTTGGTGATCGCGGAAGGGACGTTCGATCCCACCAAGAAAGTGAACCGTGGTCCGGCGCCCTTTTATCCGAACACCTATTTCGCGGACACCTTCACGCTCCTGATCTGCTCGCGCCAGTGAGCAAGCGCCGCGGTGAAATTCGCGAAGGTGAACGCGAATTCAGTTCCGGCACACCGTGCTCCTCGGCGCGAGCTTCGGCTACGAGACGCACGACTTTATCCGCTGGGGCTTTCAGCACGACCGGCAACCTTTACGCTCCGGTTTTCGCCTTGTCTTATCCGCCGCTCACGAGCGGACCGACGCAGGACGCCGTGTCGCACTTCTATAACTACGGCGTTTACGCCACCGATCAGATTGCGCAACAGGGGTAATTTCTGGAGGCGCTACAATTTCTCGCTGAACATATCCAACGCGCTCGATAAATCCTACCTCCTGAGTGCTGACGCGGCCACGGATGTCGTGCCCGGCCCGCCGCGTAAAATCACCTTGTCGGTGCGTTTCACGTATTGAGGACAGGGAGATTCGCACTGGCGGGCGACACAAGTCTGCGGTCGATTCGCGCCCCCGCGTTCGGCGCACGTTTTGCGACCGTCCCTGACGGCATGCGCCGGCCGGGGCGCGGAGCGCGCGGCGATTCCGCGCTTGGATCGCCCGATTCAGCTGCTTTCAGGTGCCACTGATTGGCCCCGGCTGTAGAGCTCACTTCCCATAATTTATTTCACGGTACTTTAATGTTACGTTTAGAATTGGGGCGTAGCTTACGTGGCAATGACCTCACCTCGCCCCCGGGAGATGTTACTCTTGCGCCCGAACTAGATGCCGATCTCTCCGGACGGTTTTCCGTTTAGCTTAACCCCAGCCAGCCCCCATGAACCCACGTATTCCCCGCTATTATATCACGGTTTTAGCTCTCCTCGCCGGCGCCGCCATCCCGCTTCAAGCCCAGACGCCTGCCGCTCCCGCGGAAAAAAATACGAAGCAAGACGAGCCCGTCACCCTGACGACGTTCGTCGTTACCGGCTCGAACCTGCGGCTGGCCGCCGATGAGTCCGATGTCCCGGTAACTGTGATCGGCCAGCAGCAACTTCAGCAGACCGGCGTCGACGCCAACCTGCTCGAGGTTCTCCGTAAACGCATCCCTGCGTTCAGCGGCCGCAGCAATGCCGGCAGTACCAACGCCACCAATACGAATCAGAACACCGCGGGCGGATCACAGATTGCCCTCCGGAACCTCGACACGCTCGTGCTCATTAACGGCCGCAGAATTTCCACGAGCGGCATCAACGGAGTTGGCGGCAAGAGCTTCGTCGACATTAGTCAGATCCCGGTGGCCGCCATCGAGCGGATGGAAGTGCTGACCGATGGGGCCTCGGCGATTTATGGCTCGGATGCCATCGGCGGCGTGGTGAACATCATCCTCAAGTCCGACTACCAGGGAGCCGAAGTCGGCGGACGCTACGCCTTCACGACGAACACCGGCCATTACGCCGAGCGCTCGGGCTACGTCGTGGCGGGTGCCTCCGTTGACAAGATGCACCTTACCGTTACCGGCAGTTGGTCGAAGACCGATCCGCTCTGGCAATACCAGCGCCCGTTCATCAATCCAAATCTCCGCACCGGCACAACCTTCCCCGGGTTTGTCAGCGGCAACTACCTCGCTCCGGCCTACGCCTCGGCGGCCGCTCACAATCCCACCGGCACCGCCGCCACCGCCTCCGGCATGGCGGACCTTATCGCCAACGGCACTTATCTGGCCGCCGGCAACCCGGCCATTCCGCTTTTCGACCTGGCACCTTACCAGTCAATCTTGCTCCAGGCGGATGAACGCGCGGCGATCGCCAACGGCTCCTACGATCTGATGGGGAAGAAGCTCGTCGCGTTTGGCGACTACATGCACACGGAGGGCAAGAGTTCGAACCAGAGTTCCGGCTTCCTCGGCAACCTTCGCGCTGTCACCGTGCCCGCTGGCTCGCCCTACAACCCGACGACCGTGGCCCTGGCCGGGGTTGTCATGGGCACGACCGCCACGCCGCTGCAGACCTTCAACGACGCCAAGGGCGACCGCTTCACCATCGGTCTGCGCGGGGAATTCAACGCCGATTGGAACTGGGAGGGCGGCTACACCTACAGCGACAACAAGCTGACGCAGCGACTGACGAACGAGGTTTACGTGCCCAATCTCACCGCGGCGATCGCCGGCGGCTTCGACTCCTCGGGCGCCGCGGTTGCCGGTGGCAAGTTCAGCAAGGTGCTCTCGCTCACGAACGGCGCGACCGTCGTGCAGCCCGCACTCGACCCGTTTGCCCGTTCCGGCGTCGATTCGGCCTCCCAGGCCAACGTCTATGGCACCGAGGTCATCAAGACCGAAAGCAAACTCACCTCCTTCGACCTGAAGCTCGTCGGCACGCTCTTTTCGCTGCCAGCCGGCAAGGTCGGCGTCGCAGTGGGCGCGGCCAGCCGCAAGGAGACGCTGATCGGCACGCCGGACCAGAATTCCTACAACCTCAGCACCGATCCTACGAAGCACAACTGGGGCCCCGGCACATTCTTCGATCCCTTCGCGAAGAGCCGCACCATCACCTCCTTCTTCGCCGAGACGCGTGTGCCGCTGTTCGGCAGCAAGCTGGTGGTGCCCGCCTTCCACGCGCTTGATCTGTCGGTCGCGGGTCGCACTGAGAAATACAGCGACGCCGGCAAATCGAACGTCCCGAAGATCGGCCTGCGCTGGGCGCCATTCGACGAGCAGTTCGCCGTACGCTTCACCTACTCGAAGTCGTTTACCGCCCCCAGTCTCTACCAGGAGTACGGCCCACCCTCCACTGCGCAAAGATCGTCTGATCTTTATTTCAACAATCTGACTGGACCCGGCGGCGCGCTGATCGGTGACGTGCGCACGAAGGGCATCATCGACCAGTCGGGCAACGGAAATAATCCCGATCTCCAGCCCAGCACCGCCCAGTCGCGTTCGCTCGGCTTCGTGTTGACACCCAAGGCCGTCAAGGGTCTGAGCGTCTCGGTCGATTACACCAACGTCACTCAGGTGGGCCTGCCCGCGGGCCTCGGCTCCGCGGCCATCATCGCCAGCGTCAACTCCCTCGGCTCGGCCTCCCCCTATTTCAACGCGATTAGCGTCGGGGGATTCCCCGGCGCCCCGGGCTCGTCTCAGACCCAGCTCGCCGCCCCGCAGGGCCTCTACAACTATCTCGTCAGTGGCAGCTACGCCAATAACATCTACATGCTGGATCACTTCGTGAACTCTGGCCTGGTTCATATCGAGGCCTTCGATTTCAATGTCGCTTACGAACTGCGCGACACGAGTGCGGGCCATTTCACCCTCACCACCGCCGGCAGCTACCTGCAGCATTTCCAAGTGCAGGATCTCCCCGGCGCGCTCATCTACGAGGATGCCGGCTATTCCACCAACGGCAAGACGATGAGCGGCACGCTGCCGCACCTCCGTTTATATACCACCTTGGAATGGGTCCACCACCGGTGGGGCGCCTTGGTCGGCAACAACTATTTCGGTTCGTCGGGTGACATTGGCAGCGGCGCAATCCCCTCCGTTTATCTTCAGACCAACGCACCGTCCACGGTCAGCTCCTACATGGCGTGGGACGCCCAGCTTTCCTACACCTTCGACAAAGCCGCTGCCGGAAACATCGGGAGTTTGTTGAAGGGGATGAAGGTCGCGATCGGGGTCGATAACCTCGGTAATCGGATGCCGCCGCTCGCTCTGCGCTCGAATCCCGCCGGCGCCAACAACAACAACGTCGATGTTTCCACCTACTCGCCCATCGGTCGGCTGTGGTTCGTTTCGGCGGATGTGAAATTCTGATCCGCCGTCCTGCTCGAAATGTTTGTTTAGGTAGAACGCGTTTCAACAGCCAGCTGACTTTCCAAGGCGTCCCTTGCGGACGCCTCCAGGCGGTGCCGTGCCCTTTGGCAATGAGTTCCCCGCTCTCACTCCCCTATGAACTACACCCCTATGATGAAGTGTTCCGTGGCCGCTTGCCTGCTCTTCGCCGGCTTTGTCACCACCGCCACGGCGCAATCGCCCGGCACCAATCCGCCCACCACCGTGAGCTCCGATACCGCGTGGGATTTTCAGGCCTCCTACACGGTCAGCAAGGCCGCCGCCAATGGCCTCTGGAGTTACCTCAACGGCACGAAAATTACTCTCGACGTGACCAACGTCTTCAACCGCATGCCGCCTTCCGCGCCCTTGTCGCAGTCTTTCACCAAGGGAAACAACAACGGCGTCGACGTCGCCACGTATTCGCCCATCGGACGGCTCTTCTTTGTCTCGGCCAGCGTGAAATTCTGAGCGGGAGACCGCCGGAAAACCCCGCGGAGTCTTCCGCTTTCTTCTGATCATGAAGCCATCGTTTATTCGCAATGGGTCCGATACCCCGAAGCTTGCTTCGGCTTGGTTTGCGTTGGTCC
>DAITQE010000020.1:15151-15909 GCA_036833235.1 Opitutus sp. | reverse complement strand
TTCCAGCGGTGCGCTTCACGGACATCACGGCCGAGGCGGGACTGGGCGGATTCGGGAGCGTGCCGTCGGACACCGAGTCGCCAACGACGCTGGGCGGTGGTGTCGTGTGCTTTGATTACGATGGCGATGGCCATCCTGATTTGTTTTTTGTCCGAGGTGGACCGTGGCCATGGGAAGAGCCGCTGGCAAAGCGGATCAGTCGCGGGAGCTGCGCTCTGTTTCACAATGACGGCACGGGACATTTTTCCGATGTGACGGCGATCGCCGGACTCAACGTCGAGTTGCAAGGCATGAGCGCGGCCGCCGGAGATTTCGACAACGACGGACTCCCGGACTTATATGTCACGTGCGTCGGCACGAATCATCTTTTTCGCAATCGAGGGAACGGCCGGTTCGAAGATATCACCGAGAGCGCGGGTGTCGGAGGACAGGACAACACCTGGAGCACGGGGGCAGTTTGGATCGATTACGACAATGATGGCCGGTTGGACCTCGTGGTCTGCCACTACGCGCGGTGGCCGAGTGAGGTCGATTTGCAAACCGCGTTTACGGTGGCGGCGATCGGCCACTCTTATGGGACGCCAACTGGATTTCTGAGCGCGTTTCCATCGGTGTACCGAAATCTTGGTGACGGTCGCTTTGCGCTGGCGGCGGATGCGGCTGGATTACGCGCGATCGATGCCCAGACGGGATTTCCGATGGCCAAGACGCTCGCGGTGGTGCCCGTCGATGCGAACGACGATGGGCGGCTGGATCTT
>DAITQE010000020.1:14199-15141 GCA_036833235.1 Opitutus sp. | reverse complement strand
TACGTATCTCGGCTCGGAAAGCGTTTTGTTCCTCAACCAAGGTAATGGCACTTTTCGGCGCTGGGTGAGGACGAACGATTTTCAGCAGGACGGGATTGCGGCCAGCCTTGCTTCCGCGAGTTCGCTGCCTTTTGCGCAAATGGGTGGAACGGACGGCCGGTTTGCGGCGATCCAAACCATCGTGGCCGCCGATTCGCGAGTGAACGCTGAGCCATTCACCGTGCTGACCGCAAAAGCCGCCGTGGCTCTCCTGGATTACGATCTGGACGGACGCATCGACGTCTTTTCGGGCGGCGGACGGGCGGAACCGGACACGAACCGGTTTGAAAACGGACGCAATTTCGCCTCGGTCCCGGAATTGCGTTGGAATCGCGGGACTGACTGGGTCACCGCGCCGCCGCTCGCTGGCACCGAAACGTGGATACAGCCGTTGATCGCGCGGGGTGTGGCGACGGCCGACTTCGATGGAGATGGAGATCTCGACGTCGTCGTGGCCCAACACGGCGCGCCGCCTCGATTGCTACGCAACGACCAGCGACTCGGCTGGCCATGGCTTCAGATCGATTTGTCGGCGACGCACGGACCGAAGGAGGCAGGTGGAGCGCGGGTCGAAGTGCACACGCCGAGACGCGTTTTGATGCAAACGATGATGCCGGCGATGGGCTTCATGGCGCAGTCCGCGGGAACACTTACGTTTGGATTAGGCGATGATGCCCGCGTGCGTAAAATCGTGGTGCATTGGCCCAGTGGCGTTCGGCAGGAGGTGCGAGTGGAAGGCGTTAACCGACGCATTCGCATCGTTGAGCGTTGACCGGGATCGTTCGGTTGGGTTTCGCGGGTGAGATTGAGGTGTTGACACCTTGCCGTTTCTTCGGCGAATTCTGGCCCCTTTCTCTCGATTGTTGGCGGCAAATTCCGCCGCTGCACCGCATCCTTTTAACC
>DAITQE010000020.1:0-14189 GCA_036833235.1 Opitutus sp. | reverse complement strand
CCAATCCGTCCCATGGCCAATAGTGAAATCCTCCTCGTCAAACCCGTCGAAAACCTCGGTGGCGAAGGCGATCAAGTCAAAGTCCGCGCTGGCTACGCGCGCAACTATCTTCTGCCCCGCGGCATTGCTATTCCCCTGACGGGTGCGAATCGCAAACAGGTCGAAGCGCTGAAGAAGCGGCGGTCCGAACGCGAGTCGAAGGAATTGGGCGGCGCGCAGGATCTGGCCAAGAAGCTCGAGAAGACGAGTCTCGCCTTTGCGGTCAAGACGGGCGAAGGCGGACGGATGTTCGGCGCCATCACCGCGACCGATATTTACGACAAGCTCGTGGCTGCTGGCTTCACGATCGAAAAACGCCGGGTCCTCTTGCACACGCCGGTCAAGACGCTTGGGCAGCACACGGTGAAAATCAAACTGCACGCTGACGTCACGGTGGAATTGAATTTTGACGTGGTTTCCGAAAACCCGATCGAGGCGCCTGTCGCCGAGGAAAAGAAGTAACGTCTGCTTCGCCTTTTCCCGGAGGCCGCGTCCGTTTGACGCGGCCTTCGTGCTTTGCGAGCAACTTGTTCAAAACCCTTTGTTGCCGCGCTGTCATCGCCCGCTCTGACTTGTTTGCTGCGTATGGCCGATGAAGCAACTATTCCTTTTCGCCGCTCTGAGTCATTGACCGCGGCTGCGCCGATTGGTCGGTCGATGCCGCACAGCCTCGAGGCGGAGGAATATCTGATCTCGTGCTGTTTGCTCGACGGAGCGGATGTGATTTCCCGCTGTCTCGAGGCGCGAATCCGGCCGGAGTCGTTTTATCTCAACGCCCACGGTATTATTTTCGAGCGGCTGCTGGACCTCTACAATCGTCAGGTGCCGATTGATGTTTCGGTGGTGGCGGAAGAATTGAAAACGGCCCGGTTGCTCGACACGGTGGGCGGCTATCCATTTTTGACGCAGGTGAGTAGTCGAATTCCGACTACGGCGCAGGCGGGGTACTTCATCGAAAAAGTCCGCGAGCTGAATCTGTTGCGGGAAATCATCAAAGCGGGAACGGGCGCGGTTGAGGAGTGTTACGGTTTCACGGGTGGCATCGATGAGTTCGTGGATCAGGTCGAGGCCCGGCTGTTTGCGGTCACGCAGAATCGCGTGAGTGAAAGCGCCAAGCCGATGCGCGAGCCGACGCGTGAGGCCATGAACGTCATCACGAAAATGATGATGAAGAAAGGCGAGCTGACCGGTGTTTCGTCCGGATTCAAAGATCTCGATGCGCTGACCTGGGGCTTTCAACGACAAGAAATGATCATCCTCGCGGCGCGTCCTTCGATGGGAAAGACCTCGCTGGCCCTGAACTTCGCGGAAGGTGCGGCGATGCCGCGGCGGGGCGAGGCGGTGGCGGTGTTGATTTTCTCGCTCGAAATGAGTGCGGCGCAGCTTGCGTTGCGCATGCTTTGCTCGCGTGCGCGGGTGAATATGAAGCTGCTGCGCGACGGCTTGCTGTCGAAGAACGGAGAAGAGCAAAACCGGCTGGTGAGTGTGGCGGATGAATTTTCGAAAGCGCCGATCTTCATCGATGATTCGAGTGCGCTTTCGATCATGCAGCTGCGCGCGAAGGCGCGGCGGATTCATGCCCGCACGCCGTTGGGCTTCATTGTCGTTGATTACCTGCAATTGCTGAGCCCAACGGATGCCAAGGTGCCGCGTGAGCAACAAGTGGCGGAAGCTTCGCGCGGATTAAAGTCACTAGCGAAGGAACTCAATGTGCCGGTGCTTGTATTAAGCCAACTCAACCGCTCTTCCGAGAAGGAGAATCGCACCCCGAAGCTGGCCGACTTGCGCGAATCCGGCTCGATCGAGCAAGATGCTGACGTTGTTATAATGCTCGCCCGACCAAAAGACGCCGACGAAAAATTCCAAGTCGCCGCCGACTCCGCCGAGTTAATCGTTGCCAAGCAACGAAACGGCCCGGTAGGAGAATTGAAGCTCACGTTCCTACGAGATATCACCCGCTTTGAAAACTTCACTCAGTAACCCGCTTCCCCGGGTCACAGGTTTCCTCTTTGTCATTTGCTTTTTACTGGCCGTGAGCGGAGTGCCAGCATGGGCTCAGGTCGGAGGCGGCGGGTCATCGCAGGCGCAAGCACCCGCTTACAAAGTCGGCACGATTACCGTAAAGTTCGTCGGAACTGCCATCGTGAACGAGCAAGTCGTGCGCGCCAACATGCAGGTGCGTGAAGGCGGCGATCTGGATGACGCGATGCTCGATCGTGACATCCGTTCGCTGTACCGCACGGGCCTGTTCGAATTCATCGAAATCAAACGCGAAGCGGTTAACGATCATGTATTCAACTTAGTCGTCGAAGTGACGCCCAAATTCCGGGTGCTCGCGATCCGTTATGAAGGCAATACCAAGGTGAAAGGGCGCCGGCTCGAAAAGGAAATCAAGACGCGGCCGAACATGGCGCTCGACGAGCGCCAGGTGAAAGAAGACGCCGAGAAGATCAGAGATTACTACCAGAAAGCCGGCTACAATCAGGTTTCGGTCAACTACGCCATCGAGCGCGATCGCGCCACGAGCTTCGGCACCGTCGTTTTCAAAATCAAGGAAGGCGCACGCGTTAAGATCGCCGATATCCGTTTCGTCGGTAACAACCACGTCAAGGCCAAGCGTCTCAGAAAAGAGATGGAGACGAAGAAGTGGTGGATGTTTTCCTGGCTGCTGGGCACCGGGCGCTTGAAGGATGACCAGTTCGAAGACGATCTCGACAAACTGCGCGACTACTACCGTGAGCAGGGCTACCTCGATATTGAAATTGCTCCGGACAAAGTCATTTTTGATTATCCCAAGCCCAGCCGGCTGGTGATCACCATCGGTATCGTCGAAGGCCGGCGTTACAAGATCGGCGATATTTCTTTCTCGGGTAACAAACTTCATCCGACATCGATCCTTCGGCGCGTCATCCGCGAGCGCAGCGGGGCGATCTTTACCCCGTCGAAACTAGACAAGGACGTGGAGCGACTCGAGGACTTCTATGGGCACGACGGCTATCTCGACACCCGCGTGCACCTGACGCGCAAGCCGAATATCGCAACGGGCAATATCGATATCAGCTACGAGATCGAAGAGAGCGACAAATTTCACGTAGAGTCGCTCCTGATTGAAGGCAACACGAAGACGAAAAGCACCGTGATCGTGCGAGAACTTGTCCTCGGCCCGGGGGATGTATTCGACACGGTCCGGATGAAGATCAGCAAGCTCCGGCTGGAGAACACGCGTTTCTTCGAAGACGTGAGTGTGACGCCGCAAGAGACAAATATCCCGGGGCGGCGCAATCTGCGCATTGCCGTCAAGGAAGGGCGCACCGGAAATCTTTCGTTCGGCGCAGGCTTCAGTTCGCTCGAGCGGGCGACGGTGTTCGCGGAAATTTCGCAGGGCAATTTCGACCTTTTCAATCGGCATTCACTTTTCCAAGGCGACGGTCAAAAATTCCGGCTGAAACTTTCGCTTGGTTCTCTTTCGAGCGAAGTCTCGCTCTCGTTCGAAGAGCCGTGGCTATTTCAACAACAACTGGCTCTTGGATTTCAACTGTTCCGGCAGAGCTCGGAATACAACAGCACGTTCTATACGGAGGTCGATACGGGCGGTGAGATCTATCTGCGCAAACGGCTGTATGGCTTGTTCGAAGGACGCCTGTCGTACTCGTACCAGGTCGTTTCAATTCAAGACGTCTCGTCCTCCGCTTCGTCCGCTCTCCGGTCGTTCGCGGGCGACAACCCAGTATCGAAAATTGGGTTCCAACTACTGCGCGACACGCGTGACAAGATCATCAATACCACCAGTGGTAATCGAATTGAGCTAGATACCGCGGTCGCGGGTGGTCCGCTCGGCGGTCAGGACAGCTTTTATTCATTGGAATTCCGTGGATCGCAGTTCTTCCCCGTATTCGAAACGCAAACTCAAGTGCTGAGCCTGATTGGCCGCGCGGGTGTCATCCAAAATTACGGCGATAGCAACACGGTCGCTTACTACAACAAGTACTATTTGGGCGGTCCGACCACGCTGCGCGGTTATGAATATCGTGATGTGAGCCCACGAGACGAGTTTGGCGAAGTCGTGGGTGGGAAAAGCTACGCGTTTTTCAGCGCGGAGTATTCAATGGATATCGTCAGCCCGATTCGCTTCGCGGTCTTTTATGATGCGGGGTTTGTAAACCGTGGAGCTTACGATTTTAGCCCGGCGAATTTCACGGACAACTTCGGTTTCGGACTGCGGCTGTTCGTCGCGGGGTCGCCGCTTAGTTTGGACTTCGGCATTCCGCTCACTGGCGATAAGGCGGCGAAAAAGGGGAACCAGTTCAACTTTTCCTTTGGCACGCGCTACTGATTTTGTTTTTCTGACCGTTCATTTTTGCCCCAATCCATCACCTATCCATGAAAAAAATCATTCACTCAATGTTTGCCTTGGCTGCGTTTAGCGCCAGCGCGCTGATCGCCCAGGCACAGCCTGCGCCGAAGATACTCGTCGTCGACATGGCCAAACTTTACGACGGTCATTACAAAACCGAAGAGCACACGGCGAAGCTCCGTAGTGATGAGCAAAAAGCCCAGCAAGAGCTGGATCGCCTCAACAAAGAGGGCAATTCCCTCGTCGAGAAGTACAAGGAGCTCGTCGATCAATCGAACAACCCGGCAGTCACGGCCGAAGCCAAGGCCAAGGCGCAGGGAGAGGCGCAGAAGATGATGCAAGAAATTCAGCGCAAGCAGGAGGAAGTTCAGAGCTTCCAGACGAACACCCGCAATTCGCTGCAGCAGCGCAACCAGCAGTTCCGCAGCCTGATGGTCGAAGAGATCAGCAAGATCGCGGTCGATATCGCCAGACGCAAAGGTGCGACGTTCTTGATCGACAAGTCTGGGCCAACGCTGATCGGCGTTTCCAATGTCCTTTATTCGGACCCGGCCTACGACATCACCGACGAAGTCTCGAAGGAAGTGAACAAGGATCGGCCCCCTGCCGCAGCTACTGCTCCCGCCCCTGCGACTGCTCCCAAAGCCGAGACCCCGGAGTCTGATGCTCCGAAGATCACGGTCCCTGGCGTCACGCCGAAGAAATAGTTTCAGTTCAATCTTTGGATTCAGATTCAGCCCCGCTCTCGAGCGGGGCTTTTTATTTTCTGCGCATTCGAACCGATTCGGTTTGGCGGATCGGTGTAGGTTGCGCGCTTGCCGCGCCACGTTCCGGTGAGTTGCGCTCGCCACGCAGGGCGTGCCCGAACGTTGCGCGGCAAGCGCGCAACCTACCACGGAGTGGTCGCTGGCTTACGTTTCCCCGTGTTTGCTGAATTGCACCGCAACCCTGAACGAGCCATGCATGCCAGTATGCAGGTTTCATTTTCCACGGCCGAGTTCATCGCGCTGGCTCAACCACACAAAACGAATGGGACCACCGCGGAATCGATCCGCGGGATTGCTGCGCTCGAAAGCGCCGGACCAGGGGACTTGACGTTTCTCGGTAATTCAAAATATCGCTCCGAGGTGGCGGCCTCGCTCGGCTCCGTGGTCCTTTTGCCCTTGGACTATGAAGGCGAGCCTCGCGAGAATCAGCTCTTCCTCTGGGTCGAAAACCCGTCGGCAGTTCTATCGCGCTTCTGTGCGCAATTGGAGCGACTGCTCTGGCCGAAACCCGCCCCCGGCGTTCACCCAAGCGCTAGCGTTTCTGCTCATGCGGAGGTTGCCGCATCCGCGACCATCGGGCCGCTTTGTGTGATCGAAGATGGCGCGGTGATCGGCGAGCGAACGCATCTGCAGGCCCAAGTCTTCGTCGGTCGCAACGCGCGAATCGGCGAGGATTGCTGGTTGATGCCGGGCGTTGCCGTCGAAACCGAGTGCGTCGTGCAAAATCGGGTACGGCTTCATCCGGGAGTTGTCGTTGGTGCTGATGGTTTCGGTTACGAATTTGCTGCCGGTCATCACGAGAAAGTTCCACAGGTTGGAATTGTCTTGATCGAGAACGATGTGGAGATCGGCGCAAACTCCACAATCGATCGGGCGCGCTTCAGCCGTACCGTTATTGGTGAGGGCACGAAGGTGGATAATCTGGTGCAAATCGGTCACAATGTGATCGTCGGAAAGCACTGTTTGCTTTGCGCGCAGGTCGGGATCTCCGGCAGTACCACATTGGGTGACTACGTCGTTCTCGGAGGTCAGGTTGGCGTCGCCGGTCACATCGCCATCGGCAAGGGGGTGAAAGCGGGCGGTCAAGCCGGGATCAACTCGGATGTGGCGCCGGGGAGTTTCATCAACGGGACACCCGCGATCCCTTACATGCTCGAGCGGCGGATCGCGGTCCTTCAACATCGGTTGCCGCGTCTTTTCAAACGAGTCGATGAGCTCGAGTTGCAGATAAAAAAGTCTTCCTCCTAACCCGTCCGCCCGCAAGATGCGCCGCATGGGCGAATCGCGGCTAAAAATTTTTTCGGGTAATTCGAACCGCGTTCTCGCGGAAGAAATCTGCCGTTCCATCGGCATGCCGTTGGGCGAGGCCACGGTCACCAGCTTCCCGGATGGCGAGTCATTCGTGAAGATCAATGAGAACGTCCGCGGTCATGACGTATTCATCATCCAATCGACCTGTCCGCCGACGAACCATCATTTGATGGAGTTGTTGATCATGATCGACGCGGCGCGGCGTGCCTCGGCGGCGCGGATCACCGCAGTGCTCCCATTTTATGGATACGCCCGGCAGGATCGCAAAGATCAACCGCGTGTGCCGATCACGGCAAAGCTCGTGGCCAACCTACTCGTTGCCGCCGGCGCGACCCGGATTCTCACGATGGATTTGCACAGCCAGCAGATTCAGGGTTTTTTCGATATTCCCGTCGATCATCTGTATGCCTCACCGGTGTTTTTCGAGCACTTCGCGAAGCGGAAAACCGAGCGTACGTTGGTGGTCTGCTCGCCTGATGTTGGCGGGATGAAGATGGCGGCGGCCTATGCCGACGTGCTTGGCGCGACGCTCGGTTTGGTCGCCAAGAAACGGAAAAGCGCCACCGCAGTCGAGGCCCTGAGCGTGGTCGGCGATGTCGCCGGTTGCGATGTGCTGCTGGTGGACGACATCACCGAAACCGCGGGCACGTTGACGGCCGCGGCGAAGATTTTGCGCGAACACGGCGCTATAAATATCACCGCAGCGGTGAGTCATTGTATTCTGAATGAAGTCGCTTTGGAGCGACTCAAGTCCGGGTTGATTGATGAGTTGATCACCACCAACTCCACGCCGATCGACACCCGCGGGCTGCCCATTACCGTTTTGAGCATCGCGAAACTGCTCGGGCAGGCGATCATCCGGATCAACAGCAATGAGAGCGTCACCGGTCTTTTCCAAATCAAGGGGTTTTAGCTTCTGTTTGAATAATCTATTCTCCATCAAGCGCTCTGTTTCGTGAGGAACCAAGCTCACGGGGAACTTTTACAGCTGTGACTTGGTCCGCTTTCCATCGATGAAATCAAAGTTGTTATCCACCGCGTGCTTTATTCTGGCGTCTTCAGCTTGTGCGTTCGCTCTGACCGCCAAGGAGGCGCCTGTGGTGCGAAAGCTGCCGACGCTCCGCTTGGATCCGTCTCCCGTGGGCGAAGGCAAGACGGGCGTGGTCACGAGCTACGCGGATGTCGTCGAGCCTGCGCAGAAGGCGGTCGTCTCTGTCTATTCAACGAAGATCGTTCGAGAACGTGTGGCGATGAACCCGTTTTTACGCCAGTTTTTCGGGGGCGACGTTCCGGATCAGGAACGAGAGCACAAGGAAGAAGGGCTCGGCTCCGGGGTGATTGTTTCTCCGGACGGCTACATTCTCACCAACAATCATGTCGTGGAAGGCGCCGACGAATTGAAGGTTTCACTTTCGGACGATCGTGAATTTATCGCCAAGGTCATTGGGGCGGATCCGAAAACCGATGTCGCCGTGATCAAAATCGAAGGGCAACGCCTGCCGGTCATAACCCTCGCTGACAGCGACAACATTCGCGTCGGTGATATTGTCTTTGCGGTGGGTAATCCGCTGGCCGTCGGGCAGACGGTCACGATGGGTATCGTTTCAGCAAAAGGCCGGAGCGTCGGGATTCTAGACGAAGTCGCGGGTTACGAGTCGTTCATCCAGACCGATGCGGCGATCAACATGGGCAATTCCGGTGGCGCGCTCGTTGACGCGAAAGGCCGACTGGTCGGTATCAACAGCGCGATCCTTTCACCTTCGCGGGGCAATATTGGCATCGGTTTCGCGATCCCCGTCAATCTGGCCTCGACGGTCATGCACAGCCTGATCGAAACAGGATCGGTTACCCGAGGTTACTTGGGCGTGCAGTCACAGACTCTCACGCCCGATAATGCGGAAGCGCTGGGCCTGCCTCGAGACACGAAAGGCGTGACGATTACCGATGTGACGCCGGGAAGTGCGGCGGAAACCGGTGGCCTGAAGCGCGGCGATGTGATCCTCACCGTTAACGGCAAGACCGTCGAAGCACTGCGCGATTTGCGCATCTACATCGCGCAAACCGCACCGGGGTCCAAGGTGAAGCTAACGATTTCCCGTGACGGCAAAGAGCAACCCGTCGAGGTGACACTCGGCAAGTTGGACGAAAATCCGGATCAGATTTTGCCGGGAGTGGACGTGGTGCCACTCACGCCAGATGCTCGTCGCCGGCTGGATATCCCAGCCCGGCTGAGCGGCTTGCTCGTCGCGACCGTCGCCGAAGATTCACCCTACGCCGAACGACTGCTTCCGGATCTCCTGATTCTGCAGATTGATCGCGCGAATGTCGTTGATCTGGAATCCGCGCGCCGGGCTCTTTCTCCGGGGCGACACATGCTTTTCGTCTATTATCGTGGGGCGCTGCGAGTGGTCGGAATTGAAGTAAAGTAAACGGCTGAGCATTCCACACGGGCGGTCTGGCGCGCTTGGCGCGCAAGTCCGCGCAGGCAAACGAACGTTGCGCGGCAAGCGCGCCACCTACATCGGTGTGGCGCGCGGCAGACGGTGCGCCACTTATTAACTGCCAGGCTTTTGAATGGGAATTTTTGCGAGCCACTCAGGCAGCGCGTCGGTGGGGTACGTCGGGAAACTCAGCTCCAAGAGCGAAATCGTCGGAATGTCGAACCGCGCCGTGCCAGCGCTGCGATCGACGAGCATTGCGATTGCGACCGGAGTCCCGCCGGCTTTTCGGACAATATCCAAACACTCCAACACCCGACCGCCTCGTGTAACCACGTCCTCGGCGATCAGGACGCGTTCTCCTGGACTCATCACGAACCCGCGTCGCAGCACCAATGTGTTATTTTCTTTTTCCGCGAAGATGTACCGAGCCTTGGCCTGGCGGGCGATTTCCTGGCCGATCACGAGTCCACCCATGGCAGGCGCGAGTACCGTGGTGAAAGCGTGGCCTTGCAGTTTGGCGAGCAGCAACTCGGCCAGCCGCTCAACCGCGTCGAGTTGCTGACACACTTGGGCACATTGAAAATAGTGGCCGCTGTGCAGGCCGGAACGCAGGACGAAATGACCTTCCTGGAGCGCACGGGTGCGAGTGAAGATATCGAGAATCTCTTTCTGGACGGGATCCATGAAGCCGACGCTGCGGAGGTGGCGGCAAAAAACAAAAACATTTTGCACGCAATGGCTGAGACTCCTATGGTGCTTCCGCCGTGTTGAACTCAGTGCCAATGGAGGATGAAGTCGGCGATGTGCTCGAAAAAGCAATGCGTCGTTGCGGGCTGACTGAAGAGGTCTTGGGTGCGCGCGCCGGCGTGGCGCCCGGCCGAATACGGGACGCCATTAACTACCGCCCGGAGTTGTCCGGCGATGAACTGTGTCGGTTGGCGACCGCTCTCGGTCTCAATGAAATTGGTCTTTGTGCACTCGGCTGTGGCCGATACCCATTGCCGCCACTGGCAGCGCTACCTTTTTGTGTCTATCCGCTCCGAATGCGCCACGGTATCGGCGTGGTAAATGCGTACATCGTGAGTGAGTGCGGCTCCTCGTCTGGAGTCCTGTTCGACACGGGTCCGGGCATCGACGCACTCCAGGAGGTTTGGCCACGGACGATCGATCGAATCGAGGCGGTGTTCCTGACGCACATGGAAGCCGAGCACGTGGGTGGCCTCTGCTCGATCGTGGAGCGTTTTAATGTGCGGGCGGCATATTGCCCTGGTGACGTGGACGCGCCCTGCAGCGAGTGCATGGGAGAGGGGCAAAAGCAAAGTTTCGGAGCATTTGAAGTCGTCGCTTTCAGCACGCCTGGGCATGCGTCTGCACATAACTGCTATCTCGTCGAAGCCCTTCGAACGAGAAGCGGCACGAGCCTGCTGGTCTCGGGCGATTTGTTCTTCGCCGGTTCGATCGGAAGCGCGCACTTTTGCCAACGACAACTCGTGACGAATCTTCGCCGGATGCTTGATGCCGTTCCCCCAAACACGGTCATCGCACCCGGCCATGGTCCGATGACCACGGCCGAAAACGAGCTGCGCTACAATCCGTTCGTGATTTGAGAAGGCGGAGTAGGGGTTGTCCGACGCCCATTCGCTAAGCGCTTCCTGTTACGGCACTCTTTCTTCGAGTAGTCCGCCGCTGTTGATGGTCAGGTCTTCGGCTGCAACGGACCCGCGCAAGGTAGCCTGTTCGTTGATCGTGATGATTCCTGACGGCGCAATCACTTTGCCGTCGAACGTCGCACCGGTGTTGAGTGTTACCCCTCCCGCGTGCACCTGCAGCGTGAGCCACTCCGGATGTGCCACGTCTCCGGCGCTGCCGCTGAAGGTCGTGCCGTTGGCCAGCGTAATGTTCACTGGTCCGACCAACTGCAGCGTGCTCGTGCCGTTGAGCAAAAGGTTCTCGAAGTCGTAGTGCGCTGGCTCGGTCGCACCCGCGGTCCCAAGGATGAAACCTGTTTCGCCGTTCGCGGTAAACGTGCCATACGCTCCCGGCGGCACTGCCACCGTGCCCGCGCCGCCATTCAGCGTCAGGTCGCGTAGCGTCTCCCAAACGCCCGCGCTTTGTCCGGGCTTTCTCAACGTGACGCTGCGGGTGCCGCTCGGTGTGAGCGGCGCCGCCACCTCCGGCAGATTCATCCCGTCAACCTGAAGCACGAGATAACGCAGCACTGCTCCGTCGTTGATTGTGACCGTGTGGGAGGTCGGCTGGTCCGCACCCGGGCCGGTCAGCACACCCGCGAGCATCGGCTCGCCTTTGAGAACGACCGCTGGCTTGCCCGGCACGAGCAAATCGCCCGCGAGCGAGGCGGTCTCTTTCAACGTCAGACTCTCCGGCAGCAGCATCTGCACCGAGCCATCAAGAATGCCATTTAGGGTCGGCGCGTGTCGTACGCGTGTGGCGGTTGTGATCACCAGCGTGCCGCTCGCAGATCCCGTGTACACCGGATCAGAGATCACCGCGAAGACCTCGTAAACGCCGGGGTAGGTCGGCGCGGTGAGGTCCGTGCCATAGACAAAGATGACGTTGAGGCCGGACGGATCGGTGGTGGCGGTCGGGACACGGGGCGTGCCGTCGTACCACTGCACCAGATTGGCGAGGGTCAAGGTTGTGATAGCCTTGACGGTGACCTCGAGGCGGGTGTCATCGATCGAGAAGATCGCCGCGTAGCCCTCCGGCAGACCGGTCGCGATAAAGTCGTTGGTGCTGAAATCCGTCGAGCCGAACGTCGCGATCGTGTAAGTGTTGCCCGCGGTGAATCCCGCGCCGGGAGCAAAGGCGATTTCGTAGGTTCCGGGCGTGCCCTTGAGCAATGCGCCGGTGAGCGCCAGGCGCCCCGACTCGCCGTTCGCGCCGAGCGCGATCGCAAGGCGCCCACCGCTGTTCCAGGTCAGGGATGTGCCGTTGAGCGCGAGCGTGGAGGAGCCATCGGGTGCGATCGTGGCGCCGTTGAGCACTGCCGTCTTGTTGATCGTGCCGTCGCCCGCGATGGTTCCGCCGTTCAGCTGGAGTGTACCGCCGCTGGCGAGCGACCCAGTCACGCGTAGCAGGCCCGCGTTGAGCGCCACCGGACCGGTGAAGGTATTTGCGCCGCCGAGCGTAAGCGTGCCGTTACCGGTCTTCGTGAAGCCGCCGGCGCCGGACAACACGCCATCAAGGGTGATGTCGAATGGCTCGTCGAACTCGTTGGCAGTCTGGAAGGTGATGTTGCCGTTGGCCGGCAGCGTGATCGGCAGCGCGGCGAACCAACTGGCCTTCGCACCGAAGACGCCACTGCTGAAGTTCAGGTTCGTCGCCATAGTCGCTGCCCCGTTCTTCACGATGCCCCCGCTGCCGAGATAAAGCGTGCCGCCGTTGATTGTGATCGTGGCGGAACCGCCGGTGACGCTGGAGTCGAAGCCGAGCGTGAACTTCTCCACGGTGCTCACCCCGGCTGTGAAGATGGCCTGGCCAACGTTGTTTGTATTGGTACCGTTATTACGGCACATGAGGATGCCGAGTGCCGTGTCGGTCGAAAAAAACGTGCCGCCAATCACACGCAGCGCACCGCCCCGAGCGGCACTCTGCTGGTTCCCGACCGTGATCGTGCCGGTGGCGGTCAGCAGCCCGCCCTCGATGGACATGTTGCCGTAGGAATTCAAGGTGCCGAGGCCAATCTCTCCGGTAGTCACGGTGCCGCCGGCGATGATGACACCGGAGCCATAGCTGGGCGAGGTGCCGGCATTCCGCGTGATGTTGACGGCGCCCACGCTCAGCGTGCCGCCGTTGACTTGGAGGGTGGCGTTGAAACTTCCTGCCGTGGGATAACTCCCCATCGTGACCATACCGCTGTTGAGGATGAATTTACCCGTATTGACGGTGACGAGGCCGCCGGTCGTGAGCGAACCCCCGCTGACCTGAAGTTGCGTATTTGCAGCCAGGTTGACAGCCCCATTGCCGAGGCTGAGCGCGCCGCCTGATGGGACTTCGATATAGCCAGTAGTCAGATTGAGCGCACCGGTGAAGGTGTTGGCCGCACCCAGGACCAACGTGCCCGCGCCGGTCTTGGCGAGCCCGCCTGTTCCGGCTAGACGCGCATTCACCCGGGCCACCGTTCCATCGGCGCCGAACGCGGTGCCGGTGCCGCCGGTCACTCCGTTGACCACAATGGAAGGGGTGGTTCCGGCCAGCGTCAGGGTATTCTCGGCGGCACCTTTGTTACCGAGGGTCCAGTTCGCGGGCGTGCTCGTGGCCGCGTCACCAAAGAGGACTCGGTTGATCGTCCGCGCCGAATCCAGCTGCGCGGTGTTGTCGGTCGTGAGATCGAGCATGCTGAAATCGGCCGTGTTGGCGGCCCCGTCGGCGATCACGGCGTTGTCCCAGTTCGAGGGATTGCTCCAGAGGCCGCCGCCGTTCGCTTCGATCCAGGTACCGTCGCCGGTCGTGGCGAGCACGAGCGTGTACGACTGGCCCGCACTGTAACCCGCCTCCGGATTTCCCTGCGTATCCACGATCCAGTTATTGGAAACGAGATCGAGGCGCACGCTGCCGACGCCGCTGACATCCGCAGTCACGTCAAACTCCGTGCCGCTGTTCGCGGAAACCGTGGCGACGCTGCCGGTCGCGGAGTCGGTGGTCGCGAGCGCGAACGCCCCGTTGGAGACGCCGCTCACCGCATGATTGAAGGTGACTCGAAAAACCACGCTGCCGATGCCCGATGGAATAATCTGCTGCGTCGGGCTCAACCGCTGGATCGCAACGCGTGGCGCGCCCGAGAGAGTGAGGGTGAACAGCGGCGAGGATCGGCTGATTTGCCCTCCGTCGGTAACCGTGGCGTAAAAGACATTCGCTCCGTCGGGCAGCGAGACGGTCGTGTAGTCGAACGTCCAGTTTCCACTGCCGTCGGCCACCGTTGTTCCGATCGCGCCGACACCCACCCTCGTCAATGCGACGGTCGCGCCTGGGCTGGCTGTTCCGGTTAGCGAGAACACGCGGTCGGACGTTGTGTCGCCGTCGACGAACGTGCCGGTGTCGCCTGGAGCCGAGACGATCACGGGCATGGTGATGTCATTATTGAACGAATACGTCGCGGAGGCAGGGCTGTCATGCCCGGCACCATCGCTGGCGACAGCGGTGAAACTGTGCGTGCCGCCCGAAAGGGCTCCGGCCTCGGTCAGAGACCAGGTGCCGTTGGCCGCAGCAACGGCGGTTCCGGCCGACGTGGATCCGTCGAGTGTGAGCGCGACCGTT
>DAITQE010000019.1:1270-16153 GCA_036833235.1 Opitutus sp. | reverse complement strand
GTTGCTACGCAACCGGAGTGAGAGTGAAAGGGAGAGTGAAAGTGGCGGAGTGGAAAACGCATGAATAACGAAAATCTGAAGCGCTATGGCGCCTACAAAAAGGCGAATGAACTTTTTGACCTCGTGGTTGGCGACCTGCGACCTTTAACGAAGCTGCGATGTCTCGAGCGACTCGTTTCGCAGCAGCTGGCGAGTGCTGATTCGATTCCATCGAACATCGAGGAAGGCTATGGCCGCGGAAGCCGCAAAGAATATACTCAATTCCTAGTGATCGCCCGCGGATCCGCCCAGGAAACCGTGGGCCGGTACGGACGGCTGAAACACTGGCTGCCAGAAACCGTCGTCACTGCCCGTGTTGCCCTATGTGACGAAATCATCGGCATACTCTCCGCCACAATTCAAACCCTCCGCGCCCGACCTTAGGTCTGTGGCATTCCCCTCTCACCCTCACTCTCACTTTCACTCTCGTTCTCCCATGTCCTACTCCTCCCAACATCTCCAGGAAACCGCAGAAATCGTTTCCAAACTCGATCCAGCCGCTTGCGAGCGGTGCGTGCAGGAACTCGTCGATGTTCGCGCGCGCGGCGGGCGGCTGTTTATTCTTGGCGTCGGCGGGAGCGCGGCGAACGCCAGTCATGCCGTTAACGATTTCCGGAAGATCGGCGGGCTGGAAGCCTACGCACCGACTGACAACGTATCCGAACTGACCGCTCGCACGAATGACGAAGGTTGGGCCACGGTGTTCTCCGAATGGTTGCTCGGCTCAAAGCTCAACCGCAAAGATTGCGTATTCATCCTCTCGGTCGGCGGAGGTAGTGTTGCGCAAAACGTATCGCCCAATCTCGTCAGCGCACTCCAACTCGCGAAAAAAGTGGGCGCCCGCGTGATCGGCATCGTCGGCAAGGACGGCGGCTACACCGCGTCGGTGGCCGACGCCTGCGTGATCGTGCCAACGGTCAATCCCGCCAATATCACGCCTCACTCGGAAGCATTCCAAGCCGTTGTCTGGCACCTTTTCGTTTCACATCCGAACTTGAAAATGCGGCAGACCAAGTGGGAAAGCTTTTCGCCTACCGCGAAAAGCTAAAGGAACGCTTGTGAATTTTCTAATGTGAATCCCGGCATCCCTGCCTCCCTTCGCCTAAATAAGGAAAACCGCGCAGCGGTTTTTCTCGATCGCGATGGCACGCTCAATGTGCAACTCGTTCGTGACGGCAGGCCGTATCCGCCTGAAGCGCTCGCTGACTTTCGGCTCTTCGACGGCGTGCCCGCAGCCTGTCGTGCACTGAAAGCTGCCGGCTATGCGCTAGTCGTCGTCACAAATCAGCCCGATGTCGGGCGCGGCACGCAGCAACAGAGCGTGGTCGACGCAATGCACCGGCAACTTCGCGAACTGATACCCGAACTGGACCGAATTGAAGTGTGTTATGATCCAGGTCGTGGCGAAGCCTCCCGTCGGCGCAAGCCGGAGCCGGGCATGGTACTCGATGCCGCGGCGGCGCTCGGTCTCGACCTCACCCGATCATGGATGATTGGAGATCGCTGGCGTGACGTCGATTGTGGTAAACGCGCCGGGCTTCGGACGGTGTTTATCGATTTGGGTTATGCCGAAGAGCTCCGCGACCGACCGGATCACGTCGTATCCAGCTTCACCGACGCGACCAGAATTGTTCTTGCTCAGCCTTTCCTCTAGACGCTCCCTCTCACGATGCCCAAGTCGCTTCAGGATTTAAAGGTGAAGATCTACGCCGACGGCGCGGACAAAGCCGGGATTCTCGATCTTTACGCCAAGCCCTATATCAAAGGACTGACCACGAATCCGACGTTGATGCGAAAAGCGGGCGTGAAAGATTACGAAGCCTTTGCCCGTGACATTCTCCAAACCGTCACCGCCAAACCCCTTTCGCTCGAAGCACTCTCCGACGAGTTTCCCGAGATGAAGCGGCAGGCGCTCAAGATCGCCAGTTGGGGCGACAACGTTTACGTCAAAATTCCGATCACCAATTCCCGCGGCGAATCCTCCCTCTCCCTCGTCCGCGAACTCGCACAAGAAGGCGTCAAACTCAACCTCACCGCGCTGCTCACGCTCAAGCAGGTCGACGGCGCAGTCGAAGCGCTGAACCCAGCCGTGCCCTCAGTCGTTTCGATTTTCGCCGGACGCGTCGCTGATGCCGGGGTTGATCCCGTGCCGGTGATGCGCGCAGCGTTGTCCCGGTTGAATCAGCTGCCAAAGGCTGAACTGCTGTGGGCGTCGGTGCGTGAAGTGCTGAACATTTTGCAGGCCGACGAATGCGGCTGTCACATCGTGACGGTAACGCACGACATTCTCGGGAAGGCCGCGAAGATGCTGGGCATGGACCTCACCGCGCTCTCGTGCGACACCGTGAAGATGTTTGCCCGGGACGCAGCCGAGGCCGGCTACACGCTGTAACGACAGCGCTGCGCGCCAGTGACCTCGACCATTGCCTTTTGTGTTGGCCGTTATGCGGTAGGCTGCGAGCTCGCTCGCGCTCAATCGCGCCAGCAAGCTGGCGGCCTACACGTTGCGAATCCAAAGCAAGAGACCACGTGAGCTCGCCCGCCTCAGTCTCGCGTTTTCCGGCTCTGGTTTATTCGCTGCTCGCGGCCTTGCTGTTCAGTTGTGTCGTCGTCATTCCGTTTTTGCCGTCTTTCGGCCCGGCCGCGTCCTATGTCTTCGAAGTCGAGCTGGCTTCCAACACCTCGGGTGAAGCGCAATTGTTCTACGACATCGGCCGCGGTATCAACGAATCGGATTCCGTTCGAGTACTGATCGCGTCCAACGAGGCATTGCGCACCGTGCGGTTTACGTTGCCCACGGGCGATTACCGGCAACTGCGGCTCGACCCCATCGATCGTCCCGCGCACCTCCAGCTCCGCAATCCGCGAATCAGCACGCCTTCGGGCCTGCTTATCCATCGCTTTTCACCAGAGGATTTCTCCGCTCTCAACGACGTCGAGATCATCGAGCGCGACAACCAGACGGCGCGACTGGCCGTGTCAGCGACAGGCAATGACCCCAATCTCCGCATCGCATTAAAGGAGCCGCTGGAGCTCGTCGAAAAACGGGCCATTCTCAGCGATCTGCTGAAGCGGGCACTGCCGGTGTTCTCCGTTCTCGGCAGTGCCGTATTGCTTCTGCACTTACTCCTCCTCCGCCAGGGCGAACGCGTTCGCCGACACGTTCATGAAATGGGCGGGTGGGTCGCGGCCCATCCGCACCGCACGCTTTCCCTCGTTGCGGTCGTTGCCGTCATCGCCAGCTGTTATCCCGTCGTTTTCCTGGGCAAGAGTTTTGTGTCACCGAATTTTCGCGACGGAACATTCCTCCTGTACGGAGAGTTTCCGACGCTGCCTGGCACCCGCGACGCGGTGACCGAGGACGCGAAAGGATCCGATGTTGGCGCGATCATGTGGCAGCAAGTGCCCTACTCTTTTATTCAAAACCGCGCCCTGCTGCACGATGGCGAGCTGCCGCTTTGGAACCGCTATAGCTCCTGCGGCACGGTGCTGCTGGGCCAGGGTCAGTCGATGTTCGGCGATCCGCTTCACCTGCCCGTAATTCTCGCCGGCGGCGCGGCGTGGGCATGGGACCTCAAATATCTGTTCGCGCGATGGCTGCTGTGCGTTGGTTTGGGACTGACGGTGCTGCGGTGCACCCGCGATCTTCGCGCGGCCGCGCTCACCGCCGTGGCTTCGGCCTTCCTGGGATTTTTCATCTACCGCTTGAATCACCCGGCGTATTTTTCGTTCTGTTACGCACCGTGGATTCTGTACGCCTGGGTGCGCCTCGCCGACGCTGATACCTGGCGGCGCCTGGCCGGTTCATGTACTCTGCTGATTCTTGCCAGTGTGTGCGAACTGAACAGCGGCACGGTGAAAGAGGCTTACATGCTTCTGCTCGGCCTGCATTTCGCCGGACTCGTCGTGGTGCTGCTGGCCGCGAAACCGTGGCGGGAACGCATCGTCGCGCTCGCGGCTGCCGGTTGGGCCGGCGTGCTGTTCGTGCTTCTGACCGCGCCCACGTGGATGACGTTGTTGGGCGCGCTCAAACAAGCTTACACGGCCTATGACCTCCCTGCCGCTTACCAGATTCACCCGAGCGTCGCCCTTGGCTTCTTCGATGAACTTTTTTATCGCCCACTGGTGATCCAAGAGCGCGTTTTCAATCCCTCAGCCAATTTCCTCGTGCTGATTGGCGTGCTCTATTTCGTCGCGGCGTTCAGCCGCGCGTCGGCTGCCGCGCACGCCCGCGCAATCGCGTGGGGGTCCCTGCTGCCCATCGCCATTGTCTTCGGCCTCGTGCCGCCGCAATGGATCGTGAAGGTGCCGTTCATCGGCAACGTCGTTCACATCGACAACTGTTTTTCCTGTGTGCTGATCATCCTCGCCGTTGTGATCGCCGGTTTCGGCTGGAGCGCCGCGTTCACCCGGCTCAAGTCGCCCGAGGGTCGCGGGGATCTCGGGCGGGTTGCGGCATTATACGCGCTGTTGGTTTTCCCTTGGATTTCGCTCACCCACACGGTGCATCGTCCCACCTTCGGTGTAGGCACAACGTTTAGTTTTCTTCAGTGGGGACATCGACTCCCGGTCAGCGGATTCGTCTGGGGCAGTCTGTTAGCGCTGACGCTCGCTGTCGCTCTTCTGCTGTTCACGCTTCGCCGCGCGCTGGTCCGGCAATCCTTGGGTGTTGCGGGCGCATTGCTACTCGCGCTCGCGTTCACGACGATCCTCTGGCGACATGGTCAACACACCCGCAGCGTCGGCCCGGCTGATTATGTGTTCACGCCTGCGACCCGCGTGGACTTCAAAGCCGTTTCAAACGGAATCGCCGCACTGCAAGCCGACCAGCACGAACCGGAACGCGCGTTTGGTTTATCCAGCAATCTGTTTCCCGGATGGACGTGCGACTACAACATCGAAGGAATCAACAGCGCCGATGCGTTGATCAATCCCGCCTTTCGGGAACTCACGACCGCGCTCGGCTTCGAACGGATTTGGGACTGGCGCCTCTATTTGACCCCGCCCGGCATCGCTGCGATGAAACCGGCGCTGGATTTTCTCAACGTTCGTCACTACGCCGACCTGCGCAGCGATCATGGCTTAATCGGGTCGGTGCTTACGCCCGTTAAGTTCGCCGATCTCGATATTTACCGGAGCGAAACCACGTGGCCCCGGGCGTTTTTTGCCGGCGGCGTGACGGTTTACGACAAACATAACGAACTGGCCGAAAAAATCCGACACGCATCCGGTCGGCCCTTCGCCGCCGTCCAGCGACGCGACCTCGCCAACCTTCCAGCCGTGGCCGCATTGACGTCCAGTCAAACCGCTTCAGCCAACACCAGCCGCGCGCGTGACTATCGTCTCACGACCAACAAAACCAGTTTCACCGTCGATGCGACCGGCCCCGGCGTCGCGGTGCTGCATGAGGCGTGGTTGCCGCGCTCGTTCAAAGCGACGCTGAACGGCGAACCTGTCCCGTATTTCCGGATCAACCACGCGTTCAAGGGCGTGCTGATTCCCGCCGCCGGCAAGTACCGAGTCGAGTTCGCCTATTGGCCGCCGCGAATGACGCTGGCGTTGATCCTTTCGGCCCTCGGCGCCGGGTTGTTCATCGTGACGGCCATCGTCGCGCGCCGCTCGCCAACGCAGCCATTCACCTGTCCGGCAAGCTGAGCTCGCGGCCACCCGTTGCGATCCGATCGTCCCATTGCATGAGTTCCGCGTTTGACCGACAGCCGCGTTTTTTTTCGAAATCCAGGAACCGCATCGCGGGTACGTTGCTGGCGGCATTGATCTTCACGTTTCTATTATGGCGCGGCGTGTTTACACCGGACCGTTTCCCCTACGCTCTGGAAGTATCGGTTCAATCGGACACGCCGGCCTCGACACAAATCTATTTCGATCGCGGTGCGGGACTGCGCGAAACCGATTCGAGCAGCCAGCGTATCGGCGTCGGCACCACGGCGGTCCGGCTGCCACTCCCTCCCGGGATCTACAAAGTCCTTCGCTTCGATCCGATTGATCGTGCAGGACGCGCCAGCTTCGGAGCGTTGCGCATCGTCGGGCCCGGCGGAGCGCTGATCCGGACGGTGTTGCCTTCGGAGCTTTCGCCCAACGACCAGATCGAGCGCGTGCCCCTCGCAAACGGCCTTCTCGAAATGACCTCGACGGACCACGCGAACGATCCGCAGTTTGCCGCGGACCTCGATCCGGCGATGAAACTGGAATTCGGTTTTTTCGATCAAGTCGTCGCCGCACGCTGGTGGCTGCTCCGCTGGTTTGCCGGTTGCCTGATTGTTTTGCTTTTTCTCGAGCATACCTGGCGAAACCGCATTCAGCGCGCCCGCTCACTCGTGGCGTTGAAGCGCGAGCGACCGCGCCTGGCGCTGGCCTTGTGCGCGGGCGTGGCCGCGATCATTTCGTCGTACCCGGTGGTGTTCCTCGGCAAGAGCTTCGTCTCTCCCAACACGACTGTTCTGCTCTACGATCGGCTGCCGACCGTGCCGGGGTACTCCGACACACACGCCGAAGATGTTCGTGGGGCGGACGTCGGCGCGATGATGTGGCAGCATCTCCCTTACACGGTTCAGCTCAATCACGCCCTGCGCGCCGGCACGCTGCCCTTATGGAACCGCTTCGCCTCGTGCGGCGTCACGCTGCTGGGACAAGGGCAGTCGATGTTCGGCGATCCGCTCCACTTGCTGGTCGTCGCCGCCAACGGCGCGCCGTGGGCCTTCGATCTGAAGTACGTGTTGGTGAAGGCGCTGTTCGGTTGCGGATTGGGCTGGTGCGTGTGGGCGTTGACGCGAGATTTCGCCGCCTCGGCCATCCTCACGTTCGGCAGCGTGTTCATCGCGTTCTTCAACTATCGGCTGAATCACCCGTCGATTTTCACGATGGGCTACGCCCCGTGGATTCTCGTTGCCTGGTTTCACCTCGTCGGCACCGCCGATCGTCGCTCGTTCCGCAACGCTCTGCTTCTTTGGTACGCCGCCAACTGGATGGTCCTCACCAGCGGCACGGTCAAGGAGGCCTATCTGCTGGTCCTCTCGCTCAACGTGACCGGCGCCTTGATATTTTTCACCGCGGTCAGCCAACCGGGACAGAAGCTTCGCCGTGGCGTCATCCTCGGCCTGGCCGCGATCGCTTTCATTCTGATTTCAGCCCCACTCTGGTGGAGCCTGCTCGAGGCGCTGTCGTCCTCCTATACCAACTACGATGCACCGCGCATTATCCAAAATCCCGGCCAGTGGCTGATCGGGTTGTTTGACGATCTTTTTTATCGCGAGTTCCAGCCCAAGCACAACGTCCACAAGCCGGCGGCCAATTTTCTCGTCTTGCTCGGTTTCCTCTGGGCGTTGCTGCAGCCGCACCGGCTTTTTGCCACGCGCGCCCTGGTGATTGTGCTGTCGAGTTTCCTGGCGGCGCTCGCCCTGGCCTTTCGCTTCGGCCCGCCGTCATGGGCGCCCACGTGGGTCCTGGCCGTGCCGCTGCTCCGCAATGTCTATAATCTGGATACGATCTTCTCCTGCATCGCCTTGATTCATCTCTGCGTCCTGGCCGGCTGGGGATTCTCGGCCGCCCGCCAGCCGCTCGCTGCCGGCCAAGCGGCGAGGTATGGTTGGATGATGCTCGCCGTGGTCGTCGCCCTTTTCGCCGTTTACTTCGGCATCGCGCCGTCTGGACTGGCGGAACCCCACGTCTGGGCTGGCTGGTCCGGCCTCACCCTGGATCAGGGCATTGTGTACGCTAACGTCATTCTGCTTCCATTGGCGGCCTCGGTTCTAATCTACCTCGCGGCCCGGCATGTTCGGGGGGCGCCGCTTACATACGGTGCCGCCGCCGGCGCGATAGTCGCACTCGTTATTCTGCTCGCACGCCACGGACAACATCTGCGGTTCACTCCGACCACCTACATCGCCGCCCCCGGCGTGCGGGCGGATTTACAGATACCTTCTGCGTCCGTGGAGTTTCTCCAGCGCCACACCAAAGACGAACCCAGCCGTGTCCTCGGCGTCGCGAGAACGTTTTTCCCGGGCTTCGGCACGATCTACGGCTTGGAAGTCATCAATGGCGCCAACGCGCTGGAGAACCGCGTGCACCGTCAGTTGGTCGAAGCAGCAGGGCTCGTGATACCGGGCAACTGGATCTACGAGGTGCCGGTTCGCGAGCTTCCGCAATGGCGGCCGATCGCCGATTTTCTCAACGTCCGCTATCTCATCGCGCCCGACAGCGTCCCGACCCCGGCCGAAGGTTACCGCGAAGCTGCAGCACTCGACTTGAAGGTGTTCGAGAGCGAACACTGCTGGCCGCGCGCATTTTTCACCAACCGCCTGGAACACTACACCACGCCAGCCCAACTCGTCAGCATGATCCGCCAGCGCGCGCCCGGCGCTCCGTTCGCCGCGATGCAGGAGAGCGACCCAATTCCCCTGCCCCTCCCGTCCGGCGGCGCCGCGGCAACCGCCACCGTCGTACCCGCTCATGACTATCTTCTTACAACCAACACGACCGCCTTCACCATCGTCGCGCCCTCCGCGGGCCTCGCCGTGCTGCACGAAAACTGGCTGCCGAATGACTTCCGCGCCACGCTGAACGGCAAGCCGGTCCCGTATTTGCGGGTCAACCACACCTTCAAGGGCGTCCTCATTCCCGGCGCCGGCACGTATCGAATCGAATTTGCCTACTGGCCACGCGGCTTGACGATTGCATTGACGCTGGCCGCATGCGGCGCCGCGCTGGCGATCGCCACCGACGCGGCCGTGCGACGGTCGTCGTCGCTGGCGTTCTCCGATCCGTCTGGCGGAGAACACCGCGACGCATTGCCATTGGGTCATTTTTCGCGATGAGTTCCGTCTTCGTCCAAAAGTGGCGGTTCTCGCCGTTGCCCCGGAACCGGCTGGTGGGCGTTTCGCTGGCGGCCTTGGTCATCACTTTTCTGACGTGGTGGGGGCTGTGGACTCCAATACGTTTCCCGTACACCCTCGAAGTGTCGGTTCAGACCTTCGCGCCGGCATCGACGCAAATCTATTTCGATCGCGGTGCGGGGCTGCGCGAAGTGGATTCGAGCAGCCAGCGTATCGGCGTTGGCACCACGGAGGTCCGGCTGCCACTCCCGACCGGCACGTATAAAGCCCTGCGCTTCGATCCGATCGATCGGGCCGGAACTGCCAGCTTCGGAACTTTGCGCATCGTCGGACCTCGCGGAAGAATTATCCGGACCGTGACGCCGGCCGAGCTTTCGCCCAACAATCAGATCAAGGAGGTGCACGTGGCCGGCGGCATCCTGTCGATGACCTCGACGGCCGACGCCAACGATCCGCAGTTTGCCGTGAATCTCGATCCGACGGTGGAGCTGCCATTCGACTTTTTCGATCAGCTCATCGCCGCACGATGGTGGTTGCTCCGCTGCTTCGTCGCTTGCCTGGCCGTGGTGCTTCTCGCCGAAAACACCTGGCGAAATCGCGCGATTCGCAAGCGCTCACTGTTCGCGTTCACCCGTGAACGGCCGCGGCTCGCTCTGGCAATCTGCGCCGGTTTTGCCGCCGTCGCGTCGTCGTACCCGGTCGTGTTCTTCGAGAAAAGCTTCGTATCGCCCAACACGACGATGCTTCTCTACAACGGTCTGCCGTCTGTCCCGGGCTACTCCGACGCGCGCCCCGAAGACGCGCGTGGCGCCGACATCGGGGCGATGATGTGGCAACATCTCCCGTACACCGTCCAGGAACATCGCGCGTTGCGCGCCGGCGCGCTGCCGCTGTGGAACCGCTACGCGTCCTGCGGCGTCACGTTGTTCGGCCAGGGACAGTCGATGCTGGGCGACCCGCTTCAGCTGCTGGTTGTCGCCGCCAACGGTGCATCGTGGGCGTTCGACGTTAAATTCGTCCTCGTGAAAGCCCTGTTCGGCTGCGGACTCGCGTGGTGCGTGTGGGCGATGACGCGCGATTTTGCCGCCTCGGCGATTCTGTGTTTCTCCAGCGTGTTCATCGCGTTTTTCAATTATCGGCTGAATCACCCGTCGATCTTCACGATGGGCTACGCGCCCTGGATTCTCGTCGCGTGGTTTCAACTCACCGCCGCGATCGATCGCCGGTCCTTCCGCAATGCGCTGATCCTTTGGTATGCCGCCAACTGGATGGTGATCACCAGCGGAACGGTGAAAGAGGCCTATTTGCTGGGCCTCTCGCTCAACATCACGGGTGCGTTGATATTCTTCACCACCACGACTCCGCCGGCTCAAAAAATCCGCCGCACCGTTGTCCTCGGCCTCGCTTCAATCGCCTTCATTCTCGTCTCGGCACCGCTATGGTGGAGTTTTCTGGAGGCGCTCTCCTCCGCGTACACGGGGTATGACGTCCCGGGAATCGTCCAGATCGACGGACAGTGGTTGGTCGGATTATTCGACGACATTTTTTACCGCGCGTTCATGCGCTGGCATAATATCTACAAGCCAGCCGCCAATTTTCTGATCCTGCTCGGCTGCCTCTGGGCGGTCTTGCAAACACGTCGGCTTCTGGCTGCACCCGCCGCACTTATCATCCTGCTGGCCTCTTTGGTCGCCATCTGCCTGGCGTTCCATTTCGGTCCGCCGTCGTGGTCGCCTTCCTGGGTTTTAAAAGTGCCGCTGCTGCGCAATGTCCATAATTTCAGTACGATTTTTTCGTGCGTCGCCATCGTTCATCTTTGCGTGCTGGCCGGCTGGGGATTTTCCGCCGCCCGCCAACCGCTCGCCTCAGGCCAGGCCCGCAGGTATGGCTGGTTGATGGCGGCGGTGTTGCTTGCGCTCTTCATCCCTTATTTTGCGATCGCGCCATCCGAGTCCTGGGAGGTGCCCGCCTGGCACGGCTGGTCCTGGCATTCGCCGGATCTCATATTCGTGCGGGCGCAGGTAATTTTGCTTCCACTGGCGGCATGGATTCTGGTGGGCATCGCGAGCCGTCATCTCCGCGGAATTCGAATCGGGTTTGGCTCCGTCATCGCTGCAGTTCTAGCACTCGTGGTTCTACTCGCCCGCCACGGACAACATTTGCGCGTTATTCCCACCACCTATCTCGCCGCTCCTGGTATCCGCGCTGACCTGCAGTCCCCGTCTCCGTCCGTGGATTTTTTTCTCAAACACACCGCGGATGAGCCGGGCCGCGTCGTGGGCCTCGCGCGAAATGTTTTTTCCGGTTTCGCCACGAGCTACGGCCTGGAGGTGATCAACGGCGCGAACGCACTCGAAAATCGCCCGTATCGCCAGCTGGCCGAAGCCGCCGGTTTGGTGACGCCCGGCAATTGGATTTTCGAGCTTCCGGCGGACCAGTTGCCGCAATGGCGGCCGATCGCCGATTTTCTCAACGTCCGCTATCTCGCCACGTCCAGTCGCGCTTCGTTGTCAGTGGAAGGCTATCGCGAAATTGCGACGCTCGACCTCAAGATTTTCGAAAGCGAACACGCCTGGCCGCGTGCGTTCTTCACCAACCACCTCGAACGTTACGCAACACCGGCGGACCTCGTCCGCTTGATTCAGGCGCGCGTTGCGCGCGGTCCATTCGCCGCCATGCAGGACGGCGACAAAATCCCGGCGTTCCCCGAGTCGCAGTCAACCGTCGGCTCCGCCGCTCCAACGGTTGTGGCTGCGCGTAATTATAATCTGGATACAAACACCACGGCGTTCACGATCGATGCGCCGTCAGCCGGAATCGCCGTCTTGCACGAAACCTGGCTGCCAAACGATTTTAGCGCGACGCTCAACGGCAAGCCCGTGGACTACGTTCGCGTCAACCACGCCTTCAAGGGCGTCGTGATTCCGCGGGCAGGCTCTTATCGGATTGAATTTTCCTACTGGCCGCGCGGACTTTCACAGTCGCTGGTCGCCGCCGCGATCGGTCTCCTGGTCGTCATCGCCAGCCTCTTCGCCACGCGCTGGCTGCAGCCAGTCGCATCGGGCGCGCCTCAGCCGTCTGTCGTCCATTGAGTGCCCGGGCGTGCGTTGATCAAAGCCATGATTTCTTCCAGAAAGCTTTTCTCCGTTGGACTCGCCGTCGCACTGGTTGTCTCCGTGGTTGGATTACGTTGGGCAGTCGTCGACCGCTACGGGATGGACCTTCCTGAAAATGACCAATGGGACGCAGAGGGAATCCATTTGCTCCTGCCGTGGTACCAGAACCGTCCAATGCTGCCTGAGCTTTTCACGGCGCATAATGAACACTATCTCGTGCTCACCAAATTGCTGAATCTCGGCGTCACGGTGCTCAACGGCCAGTGGGACCAAAGGCTGGAGGATCTCGTCAACGCGTTTTTGCCGGCCGCGCTTGCGCTCGCGATGTTTATGTGGGCCCGACGCTTCATCCGCCCTGTTTTTGTTCTGCCGGTCGCTTGGGTGCTCGCCGGCCTCTGGGGCCTGCCGCTGGCGTGGCAAAATGTCATCGCCGGCTTTCACTCCCAACAATTCTTTCTGCTCGGGCTCGCGTTCGCCACGATCGTCTGGCTGCCCTTCGCCAAAGCTTGGTCAGCGCGGTGGTGGCTCGGCGCCGTTGCGGGCATCGCAGGGCTTCTTAGCATGGCCTCCGGTTTTTTCGCCGCGGTCGTCGTGCTGATCCTGCTGAGCCTCCGTTTCGTGGGGCGCGAAGTCACGTTACGCGCTGCGGCGCCGTCCGCGGCGATCGCGCTTGCGGTAACTGCGACCGGCTGGTTGTCGCGTCACGAAGTTTATTACCACGCGGCGCTCAAGGCCCAAACGTTTCACGATTTTGCGCAAACGATCATCCTGAGCCTGCAGTGGCCTGCGACGTCTTCGCCCTGGTTCGGCGGGTTGCTCTGGTTCCCATGGTTCTGGCTGGCCGCGTCGCTGTTGCGTCGCCGAAGCTCCGTCAACGGGTCAGATGTTCACGGATGGATGTTGCTCGGTCTCGGGGGCTGGGTGTGGCTGCAACTTCTCGCCACGGCGTACGCGCGGGGCGCGGATGGCCCGCCGCCAGCTGTCCGTTATTTGGATACACTGGTGTTGGGCTGTCTCGTGAACCTGTTTGCGCTGGAGTGGTTGGGCCGCGTCCAGTCGCATTCGGGTCGACCAGAATTGGCCGCGTCACCAAGCCGCCGCGATGGCAGGCGACTGGCGGGCCTCATCACCGTCAGCGCAGCGTGGCTCGCCGTCTTCGGGTGGGGCGCGTACCGCGAAGGCCGCGATTCGTTTCTCGTTCATTTGCCGATTGCGCGCGAGTACGAGATGAAAGCAATCGCCCACACCCGCGCTTACGTGGCGAGCCACGACCTCGCTTTTCTGAACGACCCCGACATCCCGTACCCTGGCGCCGACTCCTTCGCCGAACGCATCGACCGTCCCGAGTTGTCGCGTTTGCTCCCAGTCAGCGTGCGCCAGGGCATTGCCTTGGAGCCCGCAACGGGTTCAGCCGGTTTCGAACTTTCCGACAACGCGCGTCCATTGCTCACCGGCTCGCGCGGTCCGTTTGGCGTGATTCCCGGCATGACGACCGAGGTGTCTGCATCAGAGCCGCCATTACACTGTCGAACCTGGTCGTCGTTCGACACCCGCGATGAATCTTCGACTCGAAAATGGACGAGCCTCGCCGTCGCGCCACAGTCCGCCAATGGCTGGCTCGTATTCGCGATCATCGGCGATCCGCTCGTTGCACTCGAACTGCGCGACGCGAGCTCGAACGAAGTCCTGACGCAACTTCGCCCATCGAACCCGGCGCGATGGAAAACGGTTGGGGTACGTGCCCCCACCGTGCCGTTCGTACTCCACGCTCCACTCGAATCATCCGGGCAGTGGCTCGGATTTTCCGAACCGGTCGTCATGTCGAATTTCTCGTTCCTTGCCTGGCGCCTGACCATGCACGGGCACGCCGTTGCTGCGTCTGGACTCATCGCTATGGCGCTGTGCTCCGTCGGACTTTGGCTCACCACGCGACGCAAAGACGCCGCGCGCACGAGTGGTCGTGCAACCAACGAATCGGCGCAACTCGACGAGGAATTTTATCGCGGCAAATCGTGGGGCACCATGCCGATCCGCTCGGGGCGCGATCTGCCGAGCCTGAAGCTTCGCTATCTCCTAGAGCTGCTAGGGCGGCGCACCAAGCGTTCCGCGCGTCTGCTGGAAGTGGGCAGCGGCAGCGGCCGAATTCTCTCCAGCATTCGAGCGCGTGAACCCGATCTCCAACTCACCGGGATCGACCTCAGCGCCGAACAAACGGACCTCGCCCGGAGCGTTCACCCGGACATCGAGTTTGTCTGCGGCAATGGTGAATCGCTGCCGTTTGCCGATGGCAGTTTCGATTACGTAATTTTCTTCGATTACCTCGAACATACCGAGCGCCCGCGGCAGTCACTCGCCGAAATTCAGCGGGTTCTCAAGCCAGGCGGTTATCTGCATCTCGTGTGTCCGACGGAACGCCAGAGCATTTACGGACTTTCCACGAAACTCTTCGGCCGACATTTCAAGGAGCGCACGGCCGGGCATATTCAACAGTTTTCGCGACGCCAAATCGACGAACTCGTGCGCGGGAGCGGCTTGTCGATTTTGGATCGCAGATACAGTTACCATCTTCTCGGCAGCTTGATGGATTACACGCTGTTCGCGCTAATGGTGCACCCACGAATCTACGCGATCTACTGGAGCGGAAATCCCTACTACGCGAAGAGTGACGCCCACGCTAAAAAAGGATTTTTCCAGCGAATGCTCGGGCTGGGCAACGCGATCGCGTACGTCGAGTCGATGCTGTTTGGGAGAGTTGCGACGTTCGCGACTGCGGTGCACCTGACCGCACGAAAGCCGGGATGAGCCGGAGGAGAGCGATAAGTAAATTACTTGGTCGGATAGCGGGTGGACGCGGTTCGTTTGTCAGAACGATTGAGCCC
>DAITQE010000019.1:0-1260 GCA_036833235.1 Opitutus sp. | reverse complement strand
CAAAAAACCGAGAGCTTAGCACGCTAATCTGTGCTGATCATCGCACACCTAGATTCCGTAGTTGGGATTGAACCACAGAGTCACAGAGCGCACAGAGAAAACACTTGCCGGAAAATATCCTGCCCAAGGCGATTCACCTTTCAGCGTGAAGCGCCTTTGCTCGATTTCTGCTCTGTGTTCTCTGTGCCTCTGTGGTTTAACTGCGCCTTTTAGGATCGGCGCGGATTAGCGGTGATCAGCGTTCCGTCTCAGGCTCAGGCGGGGAAGAGACGCCGCCCTACCTCTGACAACGCGAAGCGGCCGAAGATCAGAGCCCAGTCACATTAACGATCGGCACCGTGCGTCTGAAGAAGTCGAAAAAAGAGCGATAAATAAATTACTTGCTTGGATGGCGGGTGGAGGCGGTTCGTTTGTCAGAACGATTGAGCCATCCGCGCCATGTTGTTTTTATTGCCATCAAAGTCGTTTTTCCCGCTCGCGAGCGCCGGCGTTTCCACTAGCTGAAAATGCCAACCTACGCGTCCTCGTACCGGGCCCATCTCGCCCGTCTTATCAGCAGCCATGGATACGACCGCGCCATGGATCTCGTCGTAGGCGGTGAATATTTGGTCAACAGTGTCATCGAGAGCAGTGCACTCATTCACCTCGGATTGCTGCGCATGCACACCGTCGTTGATGTCGGCTGTGGCACCGGCCGACTGCCTTATGGACTGCGAAGTTATCTCGCGGGCCGATACTATGGAATCGATATCCTCGATGAGGCGTTGGTATTCGCCCGTACCAAGTGCTGCCGCCCGGACTGGCAGTTTATCTCGAACAAGCGATCCACCATTCCGGTGCCCAGTGGCGTCGCGGATTTCGTAACGTTCTTCTCACTGTTCACCCACCTCCTGGACGAAGAAGTTTTCAAATTTTTGCGTGAAGCGAAGCGCGTGGTGAAGCCAGAGGGGAAAATCGTGATCTCGTTTCTCGACTATGACTGCGAGGCACATTGGTCAATTTTCCTGGAGACGGTGGAAAATGAAAATCCGCACCGTGTTCTCAATCGGTTCATGATGAAAAGCATGATTCAGCGATGGGCTTGGCGGCTCGGACTGAATGTCGAAACCATCTATGAGGGAACGCAGAAATGGGTGCCCCTGCGCGAAGAGGTGCGGCGCGACAACGGCAACGTTCTGCGTGGCACAATTGAGTTCGGGCAATCGGTTGCGGTGTTGGGGATTTTCCCCGAAGCTGAATATATCACGCGGCATCCTGATG
>DAITQE010000018.1:0-16169 GCA_036833235.1 Opitutus sp. | reverse complement strand
CAGGAAGAGGACGATACTGCAATGGATTCGTGGTTATCCGAAATCGACCCGATCTCTCGCGACGGCTCGCTCAATCTTATGCGAATTGCGGGAAAGCCACGCGGCTTGGTTCGTCGTGCGCTTCATCTCTGGCTCGTCCATCACGGAAAAGCGGGGAATATTTCCCGCCAGGCATTCAATACCTTGCTCGATGATCTTGTACGTCATCGCCTGACGCGTCACAGCCTTGATCGTTTGAACTTGATCGAGATAGGGAAACGCTTCGCGAGGATCATCCCTGCTCCGCGGAAAATTTCCAAGTGATTCCAGCGGGCGGTCAATTGACTTATCCCGGCGGAACATCCACTTTCCCCAGTCATCCCACTCTATAAATGTCCGAACTTGATAACAAAAAGAAACGCCGCCCGTTAAAGAGTCTGCCTCCGGATCGGTTCCAGCCGAAGGTTTTGATATTCTTTCTCGCGCTATTTTTGGCGGCGCTCGCACTCCTTTTCCTCTCGCCCACGCGGCTGTCTTCACCTGCGTCACTCAAGATGCAGCAGGTGGTTGAGTTGGCAGAGAAGGGCAAGATCAAGGAAGGCATCATCCACCCGGATGCATCAGGTGGCCGGGATTGGGTTCAGGTGACCGGCGAAACCGTCAAAGATACGGTCCTGCAAAGTGATCACGGAGCTACGAATCAATTTCGTGCCGCGGGTCGGCTCACCGACGCCAACATGGAGCGCCTTCAGAAATCAGAGGCGTTTACGGAACAGCCGGCGACCACGCTTTTCACCCAGATCGCGGCGCAGGTGGTCCCCTTTTTGATTATCATTGGTTTGCTTTATTTCCTCTTCGTTCGGCAACTGCGTCAGGCAGGAAAAGGTGCGCTGAGCTTTGGCAAGAGCCGCGCCAAGCTGCTCACGCGAGATCGTGATAAGATCACTTTTGCTGACGTAGCCGGATGCGACGAAGCGAAGGAAGAGGTGAGTGAGGTCGTCGAGTTTCTGAAGGATCCCAAGAAATATACCAAAATGGGCGGTAAGATTCCCAAGGGAATTTTGATGGTCGGTCCTCCGGGTACCGGCAAGACGTTGCTGGCGAAAGCGGTCGCAGGGGAAGCGGACGTCCCGTTCTTTTCGATTTCGGGTTCTGATTTCGTCGAGATGTTCGTGGGCGTGGGCGCGAGTCGCGTTCGTGATATGTTCGAGCAGGGTCGCAAGAGCGCCCCGTGTTTGATCTTTATCGATGAAATCGACGCCGTTGGCCGGCAGCGCGGCGCGGGACTTGGCGGCGGAAATGACGAACGCGAGCAGACGTTGAATTCGCTCCTCGTCGAGATGGACGGGTTCGATACGACCGAAGGGGTCATTATCATCGCGGCGACCAATCGCCCGGACGTCCTCGACAGCGCGTTGTTGCGTCCTGGTCGTTTCGACCGGCAGATCTACGTTGATCTTCCTGACCTGGTAGGTCGTGAGCAGATTTTGCGGGTGCACGCGCGTAAGATCACCTTGTCGGAGAATGTCGATCTGGCCGTGATCGCCCGCGGGACTCCTGGGCTCTCAGGCGCTGAACTGGCCAATTTGCTGAACGAGGCGGCGTTGCTTGCTGCCCGGCGCAACAAGAAGAAGGTCGAGATGATCGACGTGGATGACGCCCGCGAGAAAGTCCAGTTTGGCCGGGAACGGCGGAGAGTGATGGATGATGAGGAGAAGAAGCTCACGGCGTATCATGAAGCTGGTCACGCGATGATCCAGGCCGTGTTGGACGACGGACACATGCCGGTCCACAAAGTGACGATTATCCCCCGCGGGCATAGTCTCGGGAGCACGATGTTCATTCCCAAAAAGGATATTCTGACCCATGCGATGAAACGCATGTTGAATCAAATCGCGATGGGGCTGGGTGGCCGCATTGCTGAAGAATTGGTGATCGGAGACATTTCAAGCGGGGCGGCTGGCGACATCAAACAGGTCACAAAAATCGCCCGTCACATGGTCTGCGACTGGGGGATGAGTTCGCTTGGAATGATCGCCTATGGTGAAAGTTCCGATACGGTCTTTCTCGGACGCGAAATCACGCGAAGCCAAACCTACTCGGAAGAAACCGCCCGCAAAATCGACAGTGAAGTTTATCGGATCGTTGATGAGCAGTACAACCGCGCCAAGGAGATCATCACCAGCCGGCGGGAAGTTTTGGATAAGATAGCCGCTGCTCTCCTCGAACACGAGACGATCGAAGGAAAGCACGTGCTTGAGGTGCTCCAATTCGGAGAAATCAGGTCACCCATTATCCGCGAAGCTACCAGACCCGAGGATAAGTCGGCCGGCAAGAAATTGCCGGGGAAGTCTCCTGCGCCGGAAGGTTTGGCGCCGGGAAATGCAGCACCCTCTCCGTCACCGGCCTGACCGGCGACGTAAAATACAAGGCGCGGTGAACTCCGCGCCTTTTTTGTGGTCGTTAGCGCGCCGCATGCAAAATCGGCTTGGGTTCGAGCCCAACAAATTCAATATTAAGACATTACTTCATGAAAATCTGTTGTATCGGGGCGGGTTACGTCGGTGGACCAACAATGGCGATGATTGCTTGCAAAGCTCCGGACATCGAGGTCCGGGTCGTCGACATGAACGCCGGCCGGATCGCCGCGTGGAATTCCGATACGCTGCCCATTTATGAACCGGGCCTGGATGAGGTCGTCCGCGAGGCTCGCGGGCGCAATCTTCATTTCTCCACCGATGTACGTGGTGCGATCGAGGCGGCAGATATTATTTTCGTCGCTGTCAACACACCGACAAAAATGTATGGCGTGGGATCGGGACGGGCTGCGGACCTGCGGTTCATCGAATCTGTTGCGCGGACCATCGCCGAGGTCGCTACCACCTCGAAAATCATCGTCGAAAAATCCACGATTCCGGTGAAAACGGCGGAAACGATCAAGGATATCCTCGCTGCCAATACGCGAGGGGTGAAGTTCGAGGTTCTATCGAACCCCGAGTTTCTGGCCGAAGGCACGGCAGTCGCAGACCTGCATCAGCCGGACCGGGTACTGATTGGTGGCGAACGGACGCCCGGCGGTCAGGCGGCCGTAAAAGTTCTCGTGGACGTTTACGCACGCTGGGTTGACCGCAGCCGAATCATCACGACGAATCTCTGGTCATCAGAGCTTTCGAAGCTCGTGGCGAATGCTTTTCTTGCGCAACGAATTTCATCGATCAACTCCATCTCGGCCTTGTGTGAAGCCACCGGCGCGGATGTCGATGAGGTTGCGAATGCGATCGGTAAAGATTCCCGAATTGGTCCAAAGTTCTTGAAGGCGTCGGTCGGGTTTGGCGGCTCGTGTTTTCAAAAGGACATTCTGAATTTGGTCTATCTCTGCGATCATTTCGCGTTGCCGGAGGTGGCCGCTTACTGGGAGGCTGTGGTGAAAATGAACGACTGGCAGAAGCGACGGTTCGCCACGAAAATCGTTCGAGCTTTGTTCAATTCGGTCGCAGAAAAGAAAATCGCGGTGCTCGGGTTTGCTTTTAAAAAGGATACAAACGACACGCGTGAGTCCGCCGCGATCGCCATCTGCCGCGATCTTTTAGCCGAACAGGCCAGGGTGGTTATTTATGATCCGAAGGTACCTGCGGACGAAATTCGCCGTGACGTCTTGGTTAACGGGAACGAAGACCGACGGTTAACGGTTGCTTCCAGTGTCTACGAGGCAGCGGACGGTGCCCACGCGATTGCCATCGTCACTGAATGGGATGAATTCAAGCAGCTCGATTATGCCAAAATATTCGAGCGGATGACCAAGCCCGCGTTCATATTTGACGGTCGAAACATCCTAGATTTGGCCGCCCTGAAAGAGATCGGATTTCGTACGTTTGGCGTTGGGAAATAAAACCCGAGCAGCGATCGCCGCTCTCGAGCTGGATGTCGACCTCCGCCGAACCGGCGATGCGTGGTCACCCCACTGATTTTTCCATGGCCCTGGGTCGGCGCCGCCACGCAACCAAACCGAGGCAGGCCGCTGTCATGATAGCACCGTAGGTCGAAGGTTCCGGAATGGGACGGATTTCATAGTTTGTGTAGCCGCCGTAGTTGTAATTGATCCACGCGGTGTTGCCACCACCACTCGCATCGCCTTCAAACACGATCTGATTTTCGGGTGCAGTGCCCGTCACGTTAAATTCGGCATTTGCACCAGCACTATCATTTTGGCGGAACGTCGAGTTCGCGAAGAGAAAATCAACTTCACTTGACCAGTTCTTCACGGTGAGCGTCGCCCCGTCGGCGATGAAGATATTATCGACATTGAGAACTGAGCCTGACCCGGTGCCGAAGTCTAAAATCGTATTGCCGGTGATGTTTAGCGTCTTGACGTTGATATACGAGGCATCGAGCAACAGTGTGCCGCCGGTGAGTTGAAGCGTTCCCAACGTGAGTGCGCTGCTGGCGGATCCTCCTTCGAATTCGAGGTTGCCAGTATCGAGCGCCAGCGTGCCCGCAAAATGAAATGTGTTTGTATTGCTGATACTGGAAAAAATTAGGTCACCGGAACCAACCTTTTCGAGCTCTCCGCCGCCTGTCAGCCGACCATCGAAGGTGTTGGCGGCCGCATTGTTCACCCGCAGCGTAGTGTTTCCGGGAATACTAACATGGTCTGAACCGATCAATGAATCGACCGTAATGACGCGTGGTTGGTTGTCTGAATCAGGGGCAACGACGCTCGCCGAGAAATAGTCAGCGTCGTTAGGAAGAGCGTCGCTCTCTGCTGCCGACGTTATCTGCCCGGCGGCTTGATCGACACCAACGCAGAAGATCAAAAATAGCACCCAGAGAGCGGCATGCCCAAGTCGCACGACCGACCCGCCGCGAAGGATCTTCGTCGGCAAAGCATTTCGGCGTGTGGCTTGGATCACTGTCATCGACCGTTCGACAGAACCTTTTCTGACGAACTGAGTCAATAGAATCTTAGGGTGATATCCCTATGACTCCCGGTATCCCCTAGGAAGCTCTATCCATTGAAATCAAATATCTTGCAAGATAGTGGCGAGTATATGGCATTTTCCTTAGCGGAGGAGTTCCCTTAGACGCCCAAAGCGGTTCGATAGAGGCGTGGCACACGTTTTGTAACGGAGCACAGCGCTTCCCAAGGGATCGTGTCGGCCCACTCGCTAAATTCGGCGATGGAGATTTGAGCGCTGTTTTGACGGCCTACCAGGACCGCTTCGTCTCCGCAACGCGCTTGGGGAGCCTCCGAAACGTCCACAATCGTCTGATCCATGGTCACTCGACCCAGAACCGGACAGCGGCGACCGTCGATCAGCACGTGGCCACGATTGCTCATGGCGCGAGGCACACCATCGCCATAGCCAGCGCATAGCACCGCGATACGTGAGTCCTTGCTCAGGGTGTGCGTGCGGCCGTAACTGATGGTCTGACCTCGGGGAAGCGTCTTGATGAGGCCGATCCGCGTCCGAAAACTAAATACAGGTTCAGTCTGAACCTCGGCCAGAAGCGAATTGGGGTGCGGCAATACTCCAAATTGCAGCAGACCGACTCGTACGGCGTTGAAAGGACTCGATCCTGACATCGTCGCGATGCCTGCGCTATTATCGGCGTGGACGAAAATCCGTTCAGGCTGGAGTCCGGGGCACGCATTTACCACGGCAAGAAACCGCTGACGCTGTTCAGCGGTGAACACGGGATCGTCGGGCGATGCGAAGTGAGTAAAAATTCCATCCAAGCGCAGGTGGGAAGTTTCAGCGATCTTCGCATAGATTTCGGTCGCGTGCTCGTGCCATGCGCCCAAGCGGCCCATGCCGGTGTCAATTTTCAAGTGCACTGAAATGGGGCGGCCGAAACTTCGTCCTGCATCCGCGAAGCGGTGGACCTCCTCCTCACTCGAGACCGTCGCCGAAAGATCATACTCAGCCAGGTAGCGATCTTCTTCCGGAAGCAAGGGACTGAGCAGCAAAATCGGCCAACCCGGTCCGAGCTCACGGACCGCGGCTGCTTCGGAGATCGTGGCAACACCAAAAAGGTCCGCCCCGGCATGCATAAGATGTGCGGCGGTCTGCGGAAGGCCATGGCCATAAGCGTCGGCCTTGACGACTGCCACATAGCGCATGTGCGGCGGAAGCGAGGCGCGGATGAGTCGGAGGTTTCGCTCCAAAGCCGCGAGATCGATTTCTGCCCAGCAACGAAGCGGCAATCGGGAATTTGGCGGGTTCATGGAGCGCGGTGAATCTGCGGTAACCATTTGGCGTAGGCGGGCTCTTCGTGCAGGAAAGCATCTGGAGCATCGGTAGGCCGGAAAATATCACGGTCCACGACCGAAACCATGTGCTCGCGGAGCAAATACGGGGTCTGGCTGGTTCCGCTCGGTACCGGCGTCCAATGGCGAAATCCTTCTGGCATCACGAGTGCACCAGACAGATCGGCAGTCGCCACACGTCGGAGCTTTGAGCCAATGGTGAGAGCGTGCCACGTGTCGCGTCGAGCATCAGCGATTACCGTCACGTCATTCCGCGCGAGCGAGTGCGCGACAACTTCTAAACTTTGGTAAGTAAATACTGGCCGCAATTTCAACACGTTCCACGTCCGAATGGCTATGGCGGTAGTGCGGACGCCAAGGATCGATCCAGGGCCATCACAAAACACGAAGGCACCGACACTTTTCGGTTCAACGGAAAGTTTCTCAATGGATTCGAACACGCCGACACCGGCTTCTTCCGTGCTCGTTTCCCAAACGGCCTGCGTAGTTTCGCGTTCAAACCAACCCACCTGAATTCGTGCGGACGCGGCGTCCAGAAGGAGAATGGGCGAGTGATGGGTGAGGATCTGACGAAGCGATGGCATTCGCGGTTTCATCACGAAACGACCCCGCGCCACCGCCTGCAAGCGCGCAGAATCCGGCATTGACCGGCTCTCCTGCCGTCCTAGCGTGGACAATTCTCTCTGCCTAAACCGCCCATAATTTCTTTGTGAACGTCCAACTAAATAACGTCTCCGATACCCGTAAAAACCTCGTCGTCACTCTCGATCCAAGCGAGGTGGACGGCGTTCATAACGAAGTCGTCGCCGAGTTCTCCCGCATGGCACGCATTCCTGGGTTTCGTCCCGGCAAGGCGCCCGCGGCAATGGTGGCAAAGCGGTTTGCGAAGGACATCGGCGAGGAGTTTAAACAAAAAGTTGTTTCAAAAGCCTACCGCGACGCCCTCGAGCAGCAGAAGCTCGATGTTTTGAACGTGGTCAATGTCGAACCCGGTGACGTGCAGCAGGGACAGTCGGCGGCGGTAACGGTCACTCTCGACGTCCGCCCCGAATTTACTTTGCCCGAGTACATCGGGCTTCCGACGGAGGTCGCCCCGACTGACGCGTCGGACGCCGATGTCGAGAAAGTCATTGAGGGCATGCGCGCGGAACGCGCTGAGTTCAAACCGGCCGATCGTCCGGCGGTAAAAAGCGACTACGTGAAACTCGCTTATGAGGGGATGATTGATGGAAAACCGATCTCCGACATGGTCCCTGATAAACAGATCTATGGGAAAGTCCCGCAGACGTGGGAAGAGGTTGAGGGCGCGAACGACGGAGTGATTCCTGGGCTTGGCCAACAACTCGCTGGCCTTAAACCGGGTGACAAGAAAGATGTCACGATCGCATTTCCGGCTGATTTCGCCGGGGTGCCTGCGCTTGCTGGCAAGACCGCGGTTTATGCGGTGGAAATCCAAGAAATTCGCGAGCGTGTCTTACCTGCGTTCGATGAGGCCTTTTTCAAGGCGAACCGCGCCGATAGTCTCGAGGCGCTCAAGACAAACGTCCGCAATCAGCTGAAACTGCAAAAAGAATCGCACAATCGAGCCGAACAACGACGTCAGGTCTCCGAACTGCTTGCTGCGAAAATCGATTTCTCGGTGCCGGATTCACTGGTTGAAAGCGAAACCCAGAGCGTGCTTCGGCAGTTCATCGAAGAAAATATGCGGCGCGGTGTTCCGCAGGAGCAGTTCGAGAAGGACAAAAAAGAATTGTTCGAAGGTGCGCGCAAAGCCGCGGCCAAACGCGTCAAGATCCAGCTGATCCTCGCGAAAATTGCTGAAGCCGAAAAGCTCCAGGTCACCGAGCAGGACATCGACGGGTTTATCTATCGTGAGTCAATGCGAACACAGCAGAAACCGGACAAGCTCGTGAAGGCGCTGACGACCGATCGCGAGCAGCTTCGCGCCGTCCAACAGTCGATCATTTTCGACAAGGCGATTGATTTCCTCGTCTCCAAGGCTACGGTTACCACAGTTCAGCCGAAGGCTTAAACTGCCGATATACATAAAACTGTGAGCTATTACGTCCCAATCGTCTTGGAAAACACCGGCCGCGGAGAGCGGTCGATGGACATTTATTCGCGTCTCCTCAAGGACCGCATCATTTTCATAGGTACGCCCATCGATGATATGGTGGCGAATCTCGTAATCGCTCAGATGTTTTTCCTGCAGATGGAAGATCCCAAGAAGGACATCCAGCTGTATATCAACTCCCCCGGCGGCGTGGTGACCGGTGGAATGGCGATCTATGACACGATGAATTTCCTGCAGTGTGATATCGTGACTTATTGCGTTGGCATGGCTGCCAGCATGAGCACGGTGCTGCTTGCGGCCGGCACGAAGGGAAAGCGTTTCGCGCTGCCGAACAGTCGTGTGATGATCCATCAGCCCAGCGGCGGCGCGGGCGGTCAGGCAACGGACATTGCGATTGCGGCCCGAGAAATCATTCGCTGGCGCAAGACATTGAACGAAGTCATCGCCAAGCACACGGGCAAGACCGCTGACCAGGTGGAAAAAGATTCGGACCGCGACTACTACATGAGCGCTCACGAAGCCAAGGCGTACGGTGTGGTGGACCATGTGGTTGGATCCACTCGCGACGTGCAGACCATCGGAGTTCAGACCGCGGCCTGAGTTATTTAGAGAAATCTCAATTCTCGACTAAATAACGTCCGCCTTTACTGTCATCTCATGGCTAAATCATCCCGCATGACGCTTTGCTCCTTTTGCGGGAAGTCGCAGGCTGAGGTGAAGAAAATCATCGCCGGCCCTGGCGTGTATATTTGCGATTCCTGCGTCAACGTCTGCAAGACGATCATTGACCGGGAGGTGAAGTCTCCTTCGGTTGAGCCGCGCCCGCCGGTTCGGCTGATCAAACCATCAGAGATCAAGCAGACGCTGGACGATTTCGTGATCGGCCAGGACCACGCGAAAAAGGTTCTCTCGGTCGCCGTTTACAACCATTACAAGCGGCTGATGTTCGACTCCGGTCAACCGGGGAAGGACTCGATGGCGCTCTCGCCCGAGTTTAACGACGTCGATGTGGAGAAGAGCAATATCCTGTTGGTTGGTCCCACTGGATCCGGCAAAACGCTCCTTGCCCGCACGCTCGCCAAGATCCTCGATGTTCCCTTTGCGATTTCTGATGCCACGACGTTGACCGAAGCCGGCTACGTGGGCGAAGACGTTGAGAACGTTGTTCTGCGTCTGCTACAGAACGCGAACTACGACGTGAAACGCGCGGAGTGCGGAATCATTTACATCGACGAGATCGATAAAATCGGACGCAAGACCGAGAACGTTTCGATCACGCGCGACGTGTCAGGCGAGGGCGTGCAGCAGGCACTCCTCAAAATTTTGGAAGGCACCACGTGCAACGTTCCGCCACAGGGAGGCCGGAAGCATCCGAATCAAGAATACGTGCAGATTAACACGTCCAATATTCTGTTCATCTGCGGTGGTGCGTTCGTTGGATTGGACGGGATTGTCCAGCGGCGACTTGGGCAGCGAAGTCTCGGGTTTGCATCGATTCGGGCGCAGCAGGATCAGGCGATGAAGCCCGAGGACATGATGAAGGCCCTTGCCCCCGAAGATTTGATTCGGTTCGGCATGATCCCGGAGTTCATCGGACGTTTGCCGGTGGTTTCCGTACTCGATCAGCTCTCCGTCGCGGATTTGGAAAAGGTTCTCCTGCGGACCAAGAATGCGATGGTGAAGCAATACTCGAAGCTCTTCGCGATGGACGGCGTGCGTCTTCGTTTGACGCGAGACGCCGTTCGTGCCGTCGCGCAAAAAGCCGTCGAATTGAAAACGGGTGCCCGCGCTTTGCGTTCTATTTTGGAAAGCATGATGCTCGAGGTGATGTACGAGCTGCCGCAGCGTGACGATGTCGCGGAAGTCATCATCGATGCCGCGGTCGTGGCTGGCCGCCGTCGGCCGACGTTGCGCCGTATCGAAAAAGGCGAACCGAAGCAGGACGCGGCTTAGGCTCACCGCTGCTCTTGGCGTGACAGGTAGGCACGTTGCTTGCGAGTGCAGAGCCTCCGCGAGCGGACAGCCGATGAAGGAACGTCCTGTTACGGCCTCACAGGGAGATCCCCCAGTGCATGCGTGCGACGGCTTAGCGTAAAACGAGGCGTGCCCGTGCCTTTAAGCTAAGCGCGGTGCAAAGCGAGAGGAGGAATTTGGCACCGTGAAATGCGCTAGAACTTTTCGGGCGCCTGGTCGTCAAGCCGACGTTGTGGTTACCCCTTGCTCATGAAATGCACGCCTATTCGCTTGGCGTTTGTGGCCCTCGCTACACTAACGGCCAGCCTCGGATCTGAACCGGCACCAGGAAACTTGGAACTGAATACACCGGCCGAAACGGATTATCAGATTAGTCGGATCGAGACGGAGCTGCGGGGGAACATCCTCAACTTTTGGCTGGAACACGCGCGCGATCGCGAAAACGGCGGATTCTATGGGTACATCGATAATGATCTCGTCGTCCGCCAAGACGCGCCGAGGGGCGCGCTGCTGACGTCCCGCATCCTCTGGACGTTCTCTGCGGCTTACCGACGGTATCATGATCCGAAATACCTCGAAATGGCGCGCTGGGCTTATGACGACCTTCTCCGGCGTTTTTGGGATAACGAACAAGGCGGTCTATTCTGGAGCGTGAGTTCGAAAGGAATCCCGCTCGATGCACGGAAGATTGTCTATGTTCAGGCGTTTGGAATCTATGGGTTGAGCGAGTTCTATCGGGCTACCGGAGAAAAAGCGCCGCTCGATCGGGCGATCGAGTTGTATCGTCTGCTTGAGCTACACAGCCACGACCATGTGAATCGAGGCTATTTCGAAGAGTTCACCCGTGACTGGAGAGTTTCACGTGAGCGCGGACTGCATCGCAGCGCAATGGGATCGAAGGGGCAGAAATCGCAAAACGTGCACCTGCATATTTTGGAGGCATACACGAATCTGCTCCGCGTTTGGCCGGAGCACGACCTGCGTACCAATTTGTCCGAGATCGTGGACGTACTTCGTACACGGATGCTGGATCCCTCAACCCATCACCTCCGGCTATTCCTCGATGAGGATTGGACGGTTCGCTCCGATGAGATATCTTTTGGCCACGACATCGAGTTCAGCTGGTTGCTCGTGGAATCAGCCGAAGTACTCGGTGACGACACGCTAATCCGTCAGGCCAAAGCTGAGGCGGTCGAAATCGCACGCGTGACATTGAACGAGGGCGTCGATCCCGATGGCGGCGTTCTCGGAGAGGCAAATCCGAAAGGGATCACGAACTCCTTCAAAGAATGGTGGCCGCAGGCTGAGGCCGCAGTGGGGTTTCTGAACGCGTACCAGCTCTCTGGTGACAAAAAGTACCTCGCCGCTTCGCGGAGCAGCTGGGAGTTTATCGAGGCTCAGCTCGTCGATCGGAAGAACGGCGAGTGGTACATGGGCGTTTCCCGCGACGGGAAAACAAAGCCGCCCGTCAAGGTGAGTTTTTGGAAATGCCCTTATCACAATAGCCGGGCGTGCATGGAATTGATCGATCGGCTCCGCCATTTAGGGCCCGCTCCGTAGAAGCTACAGTCGCTGACCATTTAGTCGATCGGCTCCACGGACGCAGGTCGGCGCCCCGGTATATCTCCGCACAGACCCTCTGCCCAATTTACCCTCATGAAATACCCCCGCTTGTGGCTCTCGGCCGTTCTTGTCTTTAATTCCTTTCTGTTCGCAGCTCCGTCGCCCGCGAGCGATGTGTCGCTTGCAATCAACGAGCGCGAGTATCTCGAAATGCGAGGGCTGAACGTGATGCTCGCGCAGGACTACTATCCTGAGGGCCATCAGGGCGGCGTGGGAGTAATCCAAAATGGATTGCGCGTGGCGACCAACGGCGATCTGCGCCTGTCGCCGACTCCAGGTCAATGGCAGCCCACCCCCGTCGTTGGGCCGCGCCAAGTTGATCGTGCGAAACAGGAAATCAGCGTTCGAATGACATTCCCGGATGAGAAAAAGAATCGTCGGGGATTCAATCCCGTCAGTTATCCGGATCTGAAATTGAGCTATGTCGTGAAGATCAGACCCGCCGGCAAGGCGTTCCGCATCGTTGTCGATCTCGATGAGACGCTACCGGCCGAGTGGGTGGGCAAAGTCGGTTTCAATTTTGAGCTATTTCCGGGGATTCTTTTCGACAAGTCGTACGAGATCGGCGGGCAAGTCGGTCATTTTCCGCGACAGGCAAATGGTCCGGGCGCATTCAGCGACGGCGAGTACGAACTCGAGCCGCTCGGACGCGGCCGCACGTTGACAGTCGCGCCGGAATCAGATCGCCAGCGAATGACCGTGGAGGCGGTGCACGGCGGCGAACTCGAATTGCTCGATGGCCGGGCTCAACATAACAATGGCTGGTTTGTCGTACGCGCATTGGTTCCCGCTGGTGTAGCGAAGAACGCGATCGAGTGGCTCGTCACCCCCCACACAATTCCGAACTGGAAAGCGGAGCCGGTGATTCAAATTTCACAGGTGGGCTATCATCCAAAGCAACCGAAGGTCGCGGTGATTGAACTCGATCGGAACGATATGGAAATCAAGCCTGTGATCCTCTACCGCGCGACCGCAGATGGGCTGACCGTCGTCACTGAGCACAAGGCGAAAGACTGGGGAGCGTTCATGCGGTTCCATTATCTTCAGTTCGACTTCAGCGACGTTACGGAGCGAGGGACCTACGTTATCGGATACGGAACCCAGCGGTCGAATGCGTTCCAGATTAGCGAGCGAGTATTCGAACGAGGTGTTTGGCAACCGACGGTCGAATACTTCCTGCCGGTGCAAATGTGTCACATGCGCGTGAACGATGGCTATCGAGTGTGGCATGGGCTGTGCCATGCGGACGACGCGTTGATGGCTCCGATTAACCATAATCATTTTGATGGCTACGCGCAGGGGCCGGCCACGCTGACACGTTTTGCGTCCGGGGACCATGTGCCCGGCTTGGATCACGGTGGATGGCACGACGCCGGCGATTACGATCTCCGCATCGAGTCGCAAGCAGACACGGTTCACGGCCTCGCTCTCGCGTGGGAATTATTCCATCCGACTCTCGACAACACGACGGTGGACCAAGCCGCGCGGATCGTCGATATTCACCGGCCTGACGGAAAGCCCGATGTTCTCCAGCAGATCGAGCACGGCGTTCTCTCCATCGTGGGTGGCTACAACTCGATGGGTCGACTGTATCGCGGCATCCAGGACGCGTCGCTGCGGCAATACACTCACTTAGGCGATGCCCAGGCGATGACCGACAACGAGGTCTTTCACGATACGGATGGCGCCGCATTAAAAATACTGGCAGACGCCGCGCGTAATGGTTTTCAAGGGGAGCCTGAGATCAAAGGTCTTCCGCGGCTTGGCTCCCGCGGTTCCGCTGACGACCGCTGGGTATTCACGGAAGAGAACGCGTATCATGAATTGACTACGGTAGGAGCTCTCGCTGCTGCATCACGCGCGCTGAAAGGATTCAACGATCCGCTCGCGGCGGATTGCCTGCGGATTGCACAGGAGCTTTGGACGCGGGTTCAGTTGCCGAAACAATCCTTGGGCGATGATGGAGACCCGCGACGCCCACCGTTTCCGCTGATGCGTTTAGAACCGGCAATCGAACTACTACAGACCACAGGAGAAAAGGAATATGCTGATGCCATCCTAGGCTTGAGGGACAACATCGTCGCTCACGTGGATAGAGTCGGCTGGCTCGGCGCTCGCTCGCTGTCCCTCGTGAAGGATCCGCTTTACGCTTCGAAAATCATCGCCGCGTTGCGAGGCTATCGATCCAAGGTTGATGCGCTCGAGAAGGAAACGCCGTATGGCCTTCCTTACAAACCGCAGATCTGGGGCGCGGGTTGGGAAATTCAGCGGTTCGGCGTCGAACAATATTACCTGCATGTGGGCGCGCCTGATATCTTCCCGACCACGTACATGCTGCACGCCATTAACTTTATCCTCGGCTGTCATCCGGGTTCAAATAACGCATCCTTCGTTTCCGGCGTCGGAGCGAAATCGATGACGACGGCTTATGGTGCTAACCGCGGCGATTGGTCGTACATTCCAGGCGGAGTCGCGTCCGGCACCGCGCTGATTCGTCCCGATTTCCCGGAGTTGCTGGAGTGGCCGTTTCTGTGGCAGCAAGGCGAATATTGCCTCGGGCATCCGACATCAGATTACGTTTTTCTCATCCTCGCCGCGGATCATCTATTGAACTCCGAATAGATCATGAAGCTCTCGACACTCGCGACGGTGCTGTTCGTAGGAAGTGGCCTCTCCAGCTGTGTCGCAGTTGCTGATTTGGATGCCTCCAGCTGGGTCAATGTTACGTGGAATGGCGAGGCGGCATACAAATCAATGTCAGGGCCATGGCAGGCGGTCGTCTCAATCGACCGAGCCAGGCTGGTGTATTTCGGAGCGGCGGATGGCCAGCACAATCTCCTGTTTGCTTCACGGACGCGCGATGATCCTGCAGGTTGGGGCGGCCATCGTCTCTGGTTGGGGCCTCAAGCAGAATGGAAGGGTGGCTGGCCTCCCGCCAAAGCCTGGGAAGTGAGCGCACCGACGACCGTGCACCAATCAGATTCACGGCTCGAACTTCTGCTCGGTGAAACAGACGACGGTTGGCCGAGGCTGACACGCGCCTATTTCTGGACTGGTGATCACTTGCATTGTGAAGCTCGGATGAATGGAGGCAGCCGTCCTGCGCAATTCATCCACATTCTACAGGTGCCGCCGAACGCGGTCGTGCTCGCCCAACCATCTGTCACGAACGACGTGCCGCGCGGTTATGTGCAGGTTCATCTTGGGCGCCATCCTAGTCCGCAGACCAAATTCGATGCGCCGCCTCACGTATCAGCAGCGGATGGACACCTGAGTCTGCGCTTCCTCAATCGCGCCGAAAAACTTGGATTTAGGGCACAGCCTCTGATCGCACAAATCGGAACGTCAGTCCTGCGCGTAGATCGCGGTTCGAGTCAGGGCAAAACGATTTCAACTCCCGATGAGGGCTACGTGACGCAGGTTTATCTTGGCAGTGGCAACTCCCAGTTGATTGAACTCGAGCAGTTGTCGCCATTGTACCCGCCTGGCGTTGAAGCCTCTTTTGAGATAATCGTGAGCGCCAGCGGATTAGCGCCCGCGAAATAGCCTGCGGCTTAAGAACGTTACCAGTGCGCGTAGTCGCCTTTGTCGAGGCCCTTGGCGAATTCAACGAGGAGCTTCACGCAGCGCTCCACGTCTTCGAGATCCACCATTTCGCTTGGCGTGTGCATGTATCGTAGAGGGATGCTGACGAGCCCCGTTGCCACGCCGCCACGGCCCATCTGAAGTGCGCGTGCATCCGTTCCAGTAGGACGTGGATCGGCTTCGAACTGGTAAGGAATTTTCGCTTTGATCGCGGCTGCCAGCAGTCGCTGATAAATCTTTGGATTGATGTTGGCTCCGCGGCAGAGGATTGGGCCCCCGCCAAGTTTCGTCTCACCGAATTTCCGGTTATCGCAATCGGGATGATCCGTCGCGTGCCCTACATCGATCGCGACCGCCATGTGTGGGTTCACGGCATAAGCGGCTGTAGTGGCGCCGCGGACACCGATTTCCTCCTGAGAGGTGGCAACCGCGACCACCTTGGCCGCGAGCTTCTTTTCCTTCGCCAAACGGATCAGCGTCTCACCGACAATGTAAGTGCCGACCTTGTTGTCGAAGGCTCGCGCCGCACCAATGCTCCCGTGGATCAACTCAAATTCATCATCGTACGTCGCAACATCGCCGATCGTCACGCGGGCCAGGGCCTCCCGTTTTGAGCGTGCGCCGATATCGATCCAGATCTCGTGCTTCTTGGGCACCTTCTTGCGA
>DAITQE010000017.1:12813-16374 GCA_036833235.1 Opitutus sp. | reverse complement strand
GATGTAATCAGTAGCACCATTAGCAGCCCAATCTGGCCAGTCAGCGACAGAGGGGTATCCGTCGCCTGCGCGATGAACAGCGCCGCCATCGTCAGGTAGATACATGTGCCGTCGAGGTTGAACGAATAGCCGGCGGGCACGACCAGGCCCACGACCGAGCGCGCGCACCCCACCCGCTCCAATTTTTCCATCAAGCCCGGGAGCGCGGCTTCGGACGATGACGTGCCAATGACAATGAGCAGTTCGTCGCGGATGTAGCGGACGATTTTCCACAGGCTGAAGCCACCGAGGCGGGCGATCCCACCCAGCACGACGATGATGAAAACGCCACACGTCAAATAGACGCACGCCATCAGTTTCGCGAGTGCGGCCAGCGACCCGAGTCCATATTTGCCGATGGTGAAAGCCATCGCGCCAAACGCCGCGAGCGGAGCCAGGCGCGTGACGATCGAAACAATGCCAAAAAACATACGCGCCAGTTCATGCAGCAAATTGACGATCGGCCGGGCCTGTTCGCCGAGCCGCGCGAGCGCGAAGCCAGATAGGAGTGCGACCAGCAGCACCTGCAGGATGTCGCCATCGACAAACGCTCCGGCAAATGTGTTCGGGATGAGATTCAACGCTGATTCCACCGGACTCAACGATTGCGCCGCCCCGACGTAGGACGCCACGGCCTTGGCATCGAGCGAGGCGGCGGTGGCGTGAACGCCCGCGCCCGGCGCGATAACATTCACGACGATCAGCCCGATGACGAGAGCCAGCGTGGTTACGATTTCGAAATAGATGAGCGCCTTCACCCCCACCCGACCGACTTTCTTCATGTCCCCCATGCCCGCTATTCCCGCCACCACCGTGGTGAAAATGATGGGCGCGATCAGCATCTTGATGAGCTTGACGAAGCCATCGCCGAGCGGCTTGAGCGGCACGGCCCAGTCCGGGAAGAACACTCCCAGCAGCACGCCCAATACGATGGCGACCAACACCTGCAGATAGAGGCTGGAGAAGAAACGCCTCATGACGAAATCAGGATCGAGGACAGAATAACGGCTGTAGGCAAGACGACTGGCGGCGGCGGGCGTGCCATGGCCTACTTGATCTCTTTCATCGCTTTTTCGACGAAGCGATTATCGTAAAGGTCCTCGTAACGGAATTTGGCGTCACCCGTCGCGCGCCATTGGCCCTCCACGCTGGAGTCGAACTGCGACCACGCGATCGCGTCGGCCACCAGCTTCACCGCGTCCGACGGAAACGCGTAATCGCGGCGCGCGTAGCCCGGCAGGGTCTTGCGGATGCGATCGAGCGCGACGGCGCGATCGGTGTGGGCGAAGTAGGTGGCGGGGAGTTTCGCGGCAATTTCCTCGGGGGTGTGGGTGTTCGCAAAACGCAGCGCCCGCACGAGGGCGTCGACGAGGTGCTGCACGATCTCGGGATTTTTTTCGATAAAGGCCGCGCTGAGAAACAGGCTGTGAGAAGGCCACGGCGCACCGAAGGCCTGCACGCAGCCCGCGCGCGTGGTAAGATCGTAGAGCGTGGAAACCTGGTGCGTGTCGACGATCGCCGAGGTCATCGGCTCCATGAACGAGAGGACATCCACGCGGTTCTCGGCGAGGCCCTTGAGTACCGCTTCGCGTCGGCCCTCGACCTCCGGCAGGACGGCGTTGTAGCTGTTGCGCGGGAGGCCGGCGAGGTGCGCGAGGTAGCGGGTGACCGTGCTCTTGGTGGCGTAGCCCGCCCCTTCGGCGACGTTGCGGCCCTTGAAATCGGCGGCGGACTTGATCTGGTCCTTCAGCCGGTTGGCCACCAAGATCTTCATGTTCGGCGTGTCGTCGGCCATCAGCACGGCCTTGAGCGGGAGACCGTGGCGCGCCCCGAAGACGACGTGGTGGAACCAGTGATACGAGGCGTCGAACTGTCCTTTGACGAGCGGCTCTTGCATGAGAAAATCCTCTTTTGAGTAGTCCTCGACCTTGACGACCTGAAGTTCGAGCCCTTCCTGCGCGAATGCGCCGAGTCCGACGGCGAGTTGCGGGATGAGGGGCTCGTTGACGCTCATGCGGATTTTTGTCGGCGCCGCGAACGTCGCCGCAGTGAGCGCAGCGCACGCCAAAGCGACGACAGGGATTTTTGAGGCGGGGAATTTCATGGGGAAAAATTGGGCTGCTCGCAAAAGTGGTGGGCGTGCCGCTACTCGAGTTTCTCGAGCTGCTCGCGCGCGAGCCCGGCGGTGAGCGGCAGATAATCGCCTTCGCGCGCGACGTCCGCCTGTCCCTGCCGGCTTAGCACGTAACGGAGAAATTCCCTCACCTTCGGATCGACGCGCGGGTCGGCCGGGCCGCCGTTGGGTTTGTCGACGGTGAAATAAATATACACCAGCCGCGACAACGGATAGCTGCGATCCGCGACGCTGGCGCGCGTCGGCGCGACGAACGGCGAACCATCGTTTTCCGCAAGCGCGAGCGGTTTCACCTGCGGCGTCGCGTAGCACAGCCCGGTGTAGGCGATGCCGTAGCGATCCTGCGCGAGCGCAGCGATCATCTCCGGACGGTTCTCGTATTCGCGCAAATCCTCGGCCCACGTGTCGGCGCCGCCCATCACACGAGATTGAAAAAACGTCGTGCCGCCCGGATAGACGCCAGGCGGACCATAGGGATGGATCGGCTTGTCGGCCCACTCCCCCGTCAGGCCGAGCTGACCCCACGTGCGGATGTTGTCCTTCGCCGCGCGCGCTGCGGCACGATTCCATCTCATGCCCTGCCAGCCGCCGGTGCGTTGCGCGCCGAAGATGCCGTCGAGCTGCTTAAGCGTGAGCTTCGCGAGCGGATTGTCCTTATGAACAAAAACCGCGAGCGCGTAACTCTTGTGTGGCACATCGAGACTGCCGCTCGCCACCGCAATTTCCACCGGCAGCATTAACGACCGTCGATAGGTGCCGTAAAATTCATACGTGTAAACTTGGCGGCCCATCAGCGCGAGATCGGCCTGCCATTCCGCGAGCCCGAACTGCGCCGACGCCGTGCCCTTCAGATAGTCGTCGAAACGCACGTCGGGATGAAATTTCTTGAATCCGGCCTCCCAATTTTTCATGAGGCCAGCCATGTGGTTGTTGCCCCAACTCCGAATCGTGCCCGAAACAATCTGCGCCGGCAGGTAGTCCGGCAGCGGCGCGGCATCCTGCGCGGCGACAACGCGCGCCAACAGTGCGAGTCCGGCGCCAAGAAAAAGTATCCGCCGGAAATGGACGGTTGGTTTCATGCGGAGATCAGTCGAGTTTCGCGAGTTCCGCGGCCGCGATGTCGGCGGGCAGCGGGATGAACATGCCGTCGTCCACCACATCCTGCTGGCCCTGGCGGCTGAGGACGTAGCGTAAAAACTCCTTGAGCCGCGGTGACACCGGCCGGCCCGGCGCGCGGTTGAGATAAATATAGACCGCGTTCACCAGCGGATAGGTGCGCCGATAAAATGTTTCCCTCGTCGGCAGCACGAATGGTCCGCCTTCCGTGGCAGCGAGCGCGAGCGGTTTGACACCGGGATTCTGTTCGACCACGCGCATGAAACTAAAAC
>DAITQE010000017.1:0-12803 GCA_036833235.1 Opitutus sp. | reverse complement strand
ACGATTTGCGCGTCGGCGGGAACCTCGGTGCCGCCGCGAACGATTTCGGCCATCGCCGGATTCCATTTGTCACCGCCACCAAACACGACGCGCTGCATCAGTCCCGACCAACCGCTCAACGTCGCGTCGATGCCGAACAAATGAATCGGCCGGTTTGCCCACTCACCGGTAAGTCCGAGCCGGCCCCAAGTGCGGATGTTCTTCTCCGCGCCGCGCGCGCACTCCGTCGACCAGCGCGTGCCTTGCCAGCCGCCCGTGCGTTGCGCGCCAAAAATCCCGTCGAGCTGTTGCAGCGTGAGGCCGGTGAGCGGGTTATCCTTGTGCACCAAAATGATCACGCCCGGCGTGTTGCCCTTGCGCTCGTTGAACCCCCCAGTGGCGAACATGATTTCCAGCGGCGGATAACCAAAGATGCCCTCGAACGCCTTCAGGTCCGTACGCCACGCGTCGTGGCCCGTCACCGCGAAATCCGCCGTCCCCGCGCAGAGTCCGCTGAACCACGTCGGCACGGTGTATTCGGAATAACGGACAAGCGGGTTTCGTTTCAGAAACCCGTCCTGCCACAGATGCACGAGGTGCTGCGTGAGTTCCGTGTCGTGAATCCGAACCACGCCGTGGATTTTCGCCGCCCCCGGCGCATACGACGGGAGCGGACCGAGGTCGAAGTCCGCCGCCCCCGCCGAGAGGGCAGTCAGGATGAGTCCGCACCAAATGGCAGCTGACAGTTTCATTCGCTGTGGGTCCGATAGCCCGAAGCTTGCTTCGGCTTGGTTGGTGTAGCCGCGAGCGTGAGCGAGTGGTCCGTCGTCCACTCGCTCACGCTCGCGGCTACCAGAGTCGGAGAGTGTGGCGAGAACATGATGGGTGGTTTGGTCATATGCCTCGGGGCTTGCCCCGAGATCTTTACTTCACCAGCGGGTTGCCGCCGGGGAAAACGACCGCCGGCATGCGGCGGTCGTTCGCTTGTGCATCCCCGGGGAAGCGAGCGGACTCAGAGTTTCGTGGTCACTGAAAAGGTGATCCTGCGCTGCTCTCCGACATTGAGAACTTGGGCGCTGAACGCGGAAGAAATATAGCGCGCGTCGAGGAGATTCTGGATGTTCATGGCCAGATCCCACCGCTTCCACTTGTAGTAAACGGAAAAATCCACCCGGGTCCATGCCTTCATCTTGAAATAGACTTTCGAGGTCGGGTCGCCGGCCCATGCGTCGCCCACATAGATGATGCCGGTGCCGAGACCGAGCCCCTTTAACTTTCCCGTGGGGAAGTTATAGCGGGTCCAGAAATTGCCGGTCAACTGGGGGGCATTGATGAGGTCCTTGCCCACCGATCCCGGGTTTTTCTCGGAAGCGGTGATGCGTGCCCAGGAATAGGCGAAACCACCTTGCATCTGCCAGTTCTTCACCGGCTGCCACTGCGGCTCGATCTCGAAGCCCGTGCTCTTCTGTTCACCATCGAGACGGGAGATGGCCGCACCGGCTGCGGCCGAGCCGGTGGCGACCGCGAAGTTCTGCCCGGTGGGCACCAACACGTTCGTGCGCGTGATCTCGTAGGCGGCCACGGAAAGGTTGAAGTTCTTGTCGGGCGTCTCGTATTTGAAGCCTGCCTCCAGTTGCTCACCCGTTTCCGGCGGGAATCCGGTATTGCCGTTGCTGTCGTAGGCAATGTTGGTCTGCGGTTTGATCGACTGACTGTAGCTGGCGTAAGGCGAGATCCGCGGGGTGAGAGCGTACACCGCGCCGCCCTGCTTGGTGTAGGCGTCAAGGCTGGTGGTTTGGTCTGTGTTCTTGAGGTGGTCCTGAGTCTCGACCGTCTGGTGGTCGTGGCGAACGCCTAAAGACACGTTTAATTTCCCGACCTTTATCTGGTCCGAAATATACTGACCGAACGATTTCTGATTCGTTTGCTGGTTGGTCTTTCCCGTACCGTCCGCGGGATAATCCGCTACCTGGTCGATGACCGGGTTGAACAGATTCAGGGCCAGCGGGATGTTGGTCACCGGGCTCCAGGAGGTGGGTTGGTTCGGACCGAACGAGATACGCTGATTATAGAATTCCTCATGCCCGGCGCCGACGCCGACGATCACCGTTTGCTTGACTGGGCCCATCGTGAAATCGCGATACACGTTCGCATCGGCAAAATTGTAGCGGTGACCGTTCTTAACGTTATTGTATTGCCGGGCCACGACCAAGTTGGGCGTCGCGTAAGCAAATTTGGTCTTATAAAGGCCCGCCGGATCTTTCCAGGTGTTCGCGTTGTTGAAGGTAAGCTCGCGGACCTGGTCCACGTGCCAGACGGAACGGGTCTGGACGCGGAGCTGCCACTCCGAGCCGAGCGTAGTATGGAAGAACGTCGCCAAGGCTTGGCCATAGTCATTGGCGCGGTCCTTGGAATCATTGTACATTGTGTTAAGCCGCGCTGTGACAAACTTGGCATCCTCGCCGTAAGCGGTGCCATTGGTAAAGATCGGCATGACGCCGTCATCCTGACGGCGAGTGTCTTTGCTGGCCTCCATCTTAACGGTGAAGCTGGTGTCCGCGCTCCATTTGTAGGTGAGCGACGGATAGATGGAGTAGGCGTGGTCCCAGTTGCCAGGCCGCGAGCTCGGCGAGCTGCTGGTATCGACGACCAGGCGGTAAAACAGCTTATTGAGTCCGGGGACCGGGCCCGTGTTATCGAAGCTGAAGGTTTTGGTAATTTGTCCTTCGCCGAAGTTGGTGAACTCGCCGGCGTAGAATCCCGCTGCGAAACGCAGGGTGGTTTCCTGCTTCTCCTTGGGGCTCTTGGTGACGATGTTCAGCAGACCGCCGGGATTCATCTGCCCGTAAAGCACGCCGTTCGGTCCCTTCAGAAATTCCATGCGGTCCACGTTGGCCGCGCTGGTCGCGGCTTTCTTGAGCGTGGCTCCCATCAGACCGTCAAACTGGATGTTCTGGGTGTAACTGCCCGTGTTCGGAAAGCCGCGGAAAGTGAAACCGTTGATGTTGCCCTGCGACTGGTTGGCGCCGACGACATAGCCGATCACATCAACCAAGGTGGAAGCATTGCGATCGGAGATCGCCGTCGAGTTCAAGATCGAGAGCGAGGACGGGATCTCCTTCAGTTCCATCGGGATCTTGGCCGCCATGGAAGAAGTCGAATCGTGATACGTATCGATGTCCGCGGTCACGGTGAACGTGTCCAATCGCACGACGTCGTCGGTCGCGGCGTTGGCCGTGTCTTTGACCTGCGCAAAAACGTCGGCGGCCAGCAGCAGCAGGCCGAGGATAAGAGCACGGTGTATCAGTACATGCGATACCTTATGGATGGGTGTAGTCATGGGGAGGGGCGAGGTTGACTGCTGGGGATGGCAGAAGAGCGACTGGTGGGAATTTGCGCCGGCATCCTAAAACTAAACTGAAACCTGCCTTAATTTTCGTTCAGACTCAGACATCCTGACCCTCGGCTGGAATCAGAGTGAACCCACTCGGATTGGAGACGGAACGACTGGGAACCGACCATCGGCAGCATTTAATGAATGAGAATTAATGAAGTTTTAACTCTGCATTAACCAGCCCGTCGTAATCTACCGCAGTTCCCCCCGCCCCTTTTTCAATCCAAAATCGAATCCCATGAAAAATACCGCCCGTGTCTTCCTCTTCTCCGGCCTGCTGTTCACGCTGGGTCTTCCTGCGTTCGCGGCTGATACCGCCCCCGATCCGTCCTGGCGCAAAGCCGCCGACAATCACATTTACGCCCAGAAGCTCGTGAACGGGTTGATGGCCAAATATCCCGAGCTCGTCGTGGTCGGCCTCCACCTCACGGTGCCCGGGGCCAAGAACGAGACCATGATCGCGACCAACCTCGATCGCGTCGGCAAGCAGGACGACGACGACGACATCGCCGTGGCCACGACGCACAAGACCGTCCTCGCGCCCAACATGACGGATCCGCACAAGTTCGAGGTGCAGGTGCCGCTGAAGGACAGCGCGGGCAACTTTATCGGCGGCGCCGCCGGCTTCGTTTTCAAATACAACTTCGGTGACGACGAGGTTCAGCTCCACGTCAAGGCGCTCGCCATCCGTGACGAACTCGCCGCGCAGACGCCGGACGCCGCAGCGCTGCTGGTCGACGCCCATCCGACGGCGACGCTGATCTGGCGCAGCACCGGCTGGCAGCCCGGGTATTCCGGCGACTTCGACCACTTTGGCGTCGACGTAAAGGGTAACCGGCTGTTTCTGGCGGCGGAGGATCACGGCACGCTCGAGCTTTTCAACCTGCGCACCGGCCGGCATGAGCGTACTCTCACCGGCTTCGAGACGCCGCATGCGATCATCTACCTGCCGGATCGCAACCGCCTGATCGTCACCGACAGCGGCAAGGGCATGACCAAGGTGCTCGATGCAACCACCTATCAAACCGTGGGGCACATCACGCTTGAACCCGGCGCGGATGCAGCCGAATACGATGCGTCGACCGACCACCTGTATATTGTCACCGGCGGCAAGGACGTGGGCATGAAGGAGTGCTTCCTCAACGAGGTCGATCCGCTCAGCGGCCACGTCTACGCCAAACTGCGGTTCGACTCGGACCACACCGAAGCAGTCAAGGCCGAGCAGCACGGCAACCGGTTGTTCGTGAACATCGCCGACCACAACTACGTGGCCGTGGTGGACAAGAAGACGCTCAAGGAGACGGCTCGCTGGCCGCTCAGTGGTGCGCAGACCAATCTGACCATGGCGCTGGACGAAGCCGACCATCGCCTGTTCGTGGGGAGCCGCAATCCCAGCAAACTTTTCGTGCTCAATACCGACACCGGTGCCACCGTGGTCACCCTGGACGCACCGGCGACCTCGGACGGCCTGTTCTACGACAGCGCCAGGAAGTGCGTGTATTTGCCTGGCGGTGACGGCTATCTCGGCGTGTTCCAGCAGGTCACCCCGGATCGCTACACCGCACAGCCGCGAATTTCCAGCGCGATCGGGGCCAAGTCCGGCATCGTGGTGCCGCAGCTAAACCGTCTCTATCTGGCCGCCTCGCCCGGCGAGCACGGCAAAGGTGGCGAAGTGCTGTGGTTCTCGCTGGGACAGTAGTGTGCGTCCGATGCCTGCTGTTTCCGGGGAGTTGAAATTGTCGGGCGGGGTTGCTCGCACCCCGCCAGCCCTCGAAACACGCCGGGATCAGGCGATCCCGCCCTGCAATCGAACCGTTCGGGCGTGGCAAAGTGTCATGGCCCTGCAACTCCACGCGTTCGGTTTAGAGCTTCTTCCGTTCAAGCTCCGCTTCCGCCGCGTTCAACGGCAGGTAGCCGAGCGCGTCGGCGGCGATGATCTCCTGTCCTTCCCGCGACAGCACAAAGTGGAGGTATTCCCGGACGAATGGATCCAGCGGCGGCCGCGCGTAGATCAGGAGGAACCGATCCAGCGGATACCGCCCGGCGCGAACCGATTCTTCTGTCAACGCAACCGGGGCATCGTGATCGCTCGCAGCGATGGCCAGAACTTTCACGCCCGGTGTGACGCGGTTGACCGCCGTGAACCCGATGGCAAGCGGATCGGCGGAAACGCACTTCACCACCTCGGCCGATTGCGCGAAGCCCTTGAAACCGGCGCCAAACCTCTCGCCCAGTTTCAACCGCCGACGCAGATATATTCCCAGCGCGGTCTCGGACTTGAGCCCACAGAGATGCAGCCCGCGCGTCGCTCGGCCGGAAAAAATCTCCGTCACCTGCGCCAGCGTGAGCGCGGCCAGCGGATTGTTTCGATGCACGATAATGGCGAGTGGCCCGCTCAGCGCTTTGTCGCTCAGCGAGCAGTGCGCGACGCGGAACAACCGCGGCTCGCCGCCGGTGACCGCATGGTAGGCTGTGAGTTCTTTCGCCGAAAATTCCGCGCCCATCGGGGCGAAGGCCGACTCGCCCCGGGCCAGCGCGGGCGGCGCGGTGCGGGTGCCCTTCAGTGTGAGAGCGAATTTGAAGCCCGGATGATCGGCGATAAAACGCGCGTTCAGCGCCTCGATGATTCCCCGCATGTCGTTGTAGCCGACAATCGCGATGGCACCGTCAGGCGTGATATAGGGCGCCTCGCGCGGAAACTCCACCCGCTGGGGCTCGTGATGCGGTAACGCCGGATCCGCCGCCGTCAGCGGCATGCGTGCAGCCGCGACATCCGGCACGGCGAGCGGAAATAGCGCGAGCAGACTGCCAAGGAGTGTTTTCAAGTCTGACGGACCAAAGGATCCCGGACATCGACAGTTCGGATTCAGCCATTCAGGTCGCGAAACCATTTTGGCCGGCGAGTGCGGGCCCAGTGAAGCGTCACCGTACCGCGCAACATTGAGCGGAGCGTTCCGGGCTCGCCAATCGTCGCTTTATAAATGTGGACGAACAGGGCCGCGAACATGAGCACGCCCATGATCCGGTGCGAGGTGCGGCAGACCGCGTACAGTCCATACGGAACTTGATAGCGGATACTCCAGACCAGGCCGGTGACGAGGAACAGCGCTCCGGTGACGATCACCGACCAGAAATACATTTTCTGGCCACCATTGAAAAATCCGGTGTCAGGCGGCTGCGTTTGCTCGGGACGCAGAGCGTAATCACCGAGGTGCCGCACAAAATCCGAATCGGCGGCGGTCCAACGCGCACGCCTGCGCCAGGCGAAGAAAAGGAGCAGCCCCGCGACCGTCATGCCAATTCCGGCCCAGAAATGAATATAGATCGTCGAGGATTTTCCGCCGAACAAAGGCAGCATCCAGCCGAGCAGACGCCGCCAATAAAGCGCAAAGCCAGTCGCGATCGCAGCGATGTAAAAGACCGCGAGGGACCAATGGAGGAAGCGCACGCCCCTCGAATGCCGTACGATCGATGGCGGTGGACCTGCAGGACCGGGAGACGGGGCATTCATGGGGTTTGCGCGAATGTTGTTTTGTACACGGTTGGGGGCGTGATCTATGGAGTGCGAAGGATCGATTGAACAGACGCGGGAAGATCATGCGCGTGAAGCAGCACCAGACTGACTTGCCACAGCTCAGAGTCTGTGAGGCTTTCGCTGTATCCCGGCATGCCGGTGAGTCGGATGCCGTTCTTTGCTTTCCAATAGATTTCTCCGATCGGATCGTCGGTCACGCCTTTCTTTGGGGGTAGCAACTGCGGCGGGCGCGGAAACATTCCCTTGGCGATCGCGGACTCGGGTTGACCGAGGCTGCCGTGGCAAACAGCACACTGGGCCTGATACACATGAGCTCCTGCCAGGAGATTCGATTCATCAGCGGGCAAAGGGGAAGGTTTACCTGCTTCGTTGTCCATCGCCGCATGGAGGGCGATGCGGGCCAGCGCCTTCTCAAACGGAAGCGGGAGGCCCTTGGTTGCCACCGGCATTCCTCCTAGGCGCACGAACAAATACGCCGCCGCGAGCGGCAGGCAGATTCCAATAATGATACCGAGGAGAATTTTTCTCATGAGAGATTAAGGACTGGGTTTATTTAGAGAATATTCAATCTGTACAGACCAAGCCGCGTTTAAAGCGTAAGGAATCTCGAAGCGGATTGAGTCGGTAACCAATCACTACTGCTTGTCTGATCGTTTTTACCTTTCTCGGTTTCCGTCAGGTCGCCGTGCATTCGCCGTTTTCGAGCACCTTCCATTTCACGAATTGCTCGATCCCATTCGGCGGCCGAAGGCCGTAGAAATGGATGGGCCGATCCGCCCGTGCACCTCGGCTTTGAGGCGGGTGCTCGATCGGAGCGTATTTCAACGCGAACGCCGGCACAGCCAGCAGTAGGGACGGCGCACCACCACCCAGCCCAGCCGGCGTGCGGAATTAAGGGGGATTGATTTCATCGCATACCGGGGCAAGGGGGTTGGGTCCAGTCGGTCGCATGGATGCGCGAAGGGGTTACTTGGCTGGGGCGAACAGATCCTTGTAGCTAGGAATCTGTTTCTGGAGACCGTCGCGAATGGCAGTGCCGGCGACGAAGAAGTCCATGTCGGTTTTGGCACCACCCGCGGCATTCTTGTAGGCGAGGACGAGCAGGCCGCAGTTTTCCCCGGCTGCATCGCGCAACGGGAGCATCACGACGTATTTTGGGATCGGGTCCTTCGCCCGGTGCCAGCGCGGATCAAGGATCGTGATGCCGGTCTCGGTGATCATGACATCATCCGGGTCGTCCGGGTTGCCAATACGGTCTAAATAGGACCCGCCAAACATGGTGTAAACTTTCGACAGGCCCGGCGGTACGCCGTGAAAGGTGATACTGATCAATTCGGGGTGCGCCGCCATGACCTGCTCGGTCAAGGTCTGCACGTGCATTTTGGCGGTCGGAGGCGTCCAATTCTTCTTGGGCGCGTCGGCGGCCGTAAGCGCCTGGGCGCCGAGGGCAATTGACAATACCAGCTTTGCAAATGTTTTCATATTTTAGGGGGCCTGCGTCGTGCAACTGAACGAGGAGTGCTGGAACACTAATGGATCCACATGAATCGAAGCTTAACCGACTCTGAAATAAGATTTAGCTTGGACGCCTCTGGATGACCGCGGCATCTCGCGCGCTGGACCACACCTGGATTCAGAGAACGTTGGCACGGCTTCCGAACCGGTGTTTGCCAACAACCGGCCGAAATTGCTTTCGCCGGGTGTCACTCCTCACGACGAAGCATGTCGGCATTATCAGTGTGCCGTAGGAGTCGAATTCGACGTGACAGTATTTCTCCACAATTTCGAGCACCTCTGGCGGGTTCGTTGCACGCCTGATTTCACCGCGGAGATGCCGAGACCGCGGTACTGCGTCTTCGCACTTACTGCCGCACTCCGAGATTAAGGAGAGCCGGAGTCCTTGGCGTCGCGGCGGAACCATTTCGAGATGCCGAACTCGGCGCGGAGTTTGCCGCCGCCGCCGGTGGATGTGCCGTCGGGTCCGAAGATCACGTGCATGCCCACGGCCACGGTCACGCGGCCCTTCGCGTGAAAGCGCAGCTTGGGCGGGAGATCCCACGCGAAGCCGGGGCCCACGCTGACCGATTGTTGGTTTCCCTGGCCGATGAGCGACGTCGTCGAGTAAGTGACCTCGAGTGTATAGTGATACGGGTAACGTGTGTAGACGAGGCCGGGTGTGATGAAGATCGAACTACTGTGCAGGTCGTTTTTATCGAACGTGCCGGGGATGGATGTTTTGTGGAGCACGTTGAGCCCGGTTTCGCAAAAGAGCGTGAGGCCGGGAAATCCGACATTTCTTTTTCCGATGACAAAGTAGGGGGTGTATTTGTCACGGCCATTGGTCATGCCGACCGGCGGGTGAGCCACCGGGAAAAAAAGATTCAGACCGACGCTGCTCTCATAGCCGGGAACGAGTTCCTGCCCAAAGCTGTGTTTGGTCTCCAAACGAAGGTCGCCGATGCCCGAGCCTTCCGAGGTGTGCTTGAGGCCGTGATCGATGTAGGATTCGGCCCCAACGGTGAATTCTGTGTGATCAGTCGCGCCCCAACGCACGCCGGTCAGGACGCGCAGGTAGTCGCGATTTGTGAGGTCGCCGAGGTGTGGGTGGACGATCAGGCGGACAGAGCCTTTGCGCTCAGTCGTGGGCAGATCGCTGCCAAAGATTCCCTCGATGGGCCGCACCTCGGCTTCATGGGCCGGTGGTCCGGCATCGGGAGATTCGGCGGCGCGGGCGATACCGCAGATGAATGTGATACAACAAACAAATAGGCGCGGGGTCATGTTGGTTTTCGGTGGGACTCTACTATTCCGCTAATGTTCTTTCGTCTGGTTAATTTATGAAATGGCGGGTGGCGGTTGCTGGATTCACGGGAGAGAAGCCTCTGTTTTGGCGACGGAGACGCTGCGATTGACTGAGCTATCACGCTGTTGGTTCTATTAATTGAGACACCCTACCCCTTGCGGCTGGCCGCAACGGAAGAGCATTCGCAAATCCGACATGCCGTCTGTCGCTTGAGCGCGCGCGTCAACCGGCGCAGACCTGCGCTCCCGAGGAAAACGGGCAGCCGCCCGGCGGGCAGTTGCCCGTTTGCCGACCTCCACGAAAACACGCCGCGCTGCGCTGTTTCGGCGTGCCCTCGTGGAGCCCGAGGAGCGTGCGGCACGCGCGCGGAGACATGGGGACGCTCCTCGCTTTCGCCAGCCGTCCGCCTCCGCTGGCCGCCACCTGGCGAGCACGCTGCGGTGGATGGCTCGGCTTCGCTCGTCGCGTCCCCACCAAAGTAAGTTTCGACACGAAACCAAAGTAACTTCGGTGCTGCTATGTCGCTGCCCCTGAACGCGGCCCTATCCCGCAACCGGCCAGCAGCCCAGGTTATGGGCATGAAGAAACACATCGGAACCCGTGGCAGAGGAGAATGGCTTATTTTCTATTGCTCTGTCTTAACACCGGCATGAATATCTAGCTATGAACCAAAGAGAGGCAGTCGAACGCTTCCACCTCGTGTTCCTGCGGCATTTCGCGACCGTGATCAGTCCCGGCACGATCTGCCTCAAGGGCGGGGTGAACCTGCGTCTCTACCACAACAGCCCGCGCCTTTCCGAGGACATCGATTTCGATGCGCGCGTGGTGGGCGTCGATATCCTCAAGAAGAACGTCAACAAGGTGCTGGCCAGTCGCCCACTGCTGACCGAACTCGCAGCGGTCGGCATCACCCTGAGTGAAATCAAGCCAGCCAGGCAGACTCAGACTGCGCAGCGTTGGAAATTCCATGTCATCTACGAGGCGAGCCCCTTGCCGACCCGATTGGAATTTTCCCGTCGGAAAGATGAACCGTTTGAAAACAACGTGACCGAGCCGCCGGCCCCGGCCTTGCTCGCGGCGCAACAGGTGGTCCCGTTCGTCTTCAACCACTACACACCACCGGCGGCCTATCGGCAAAAAATCAATGCCTTGGCGACACGCACGCAGGTGCAGGCGCGCGATGTCTTCGATCTGCATCATCTGTCACAATATGCCGCTGCCGGTCGCGAAGCGCCGCCGGAGCTGGTGACGCAGGCGATGGAACAGCTCGGCCTGATCAGTTTCGCCATGTTCAAGGATCAGGTCGTGTCATTCCTGCCCACGGATCTGGCCGCGCACTACGGCACCCCGGAAGCATGGAAAGCGATGTCGGAGAAAGTCTGGAACGATCTATTGGCGGCCCTGCCGCCCTCCTCGCCATGACCACTCTGGGATTTTATCAGAAGCTGGCCGGACAAAAACGGGTCACGACGCGCACGGCGGCGCAGCTTGCCGGCGTCAGCATCCCCGCGGCCTCGATGGCGCTGCGGCGATTGGCTGCGGACGGATTGAGCCTGCCCTTGAAAAAAGGCTCATGGATCATCGGCACCGCCGCCTCGAAGCCCGGCGCATTGGTCACGGCAGCGGCTGATCCATATTTGGCTTATCTTTCCGGCTGGTCCGCCCTCCGGCTGCATGAGCGGATTCAGCAGCTTCCCCAGACCCAATTCGCCGTCACGCTTGGGCGTCCGGGCGAAGTGGAGATGGGCGGTAGCCGCGTCGCCCTGCATTGCATCAAACCTGAGCTTTTCGGTGGCTACGCCTTTGACGCCCGCGCAGATGGGTTTGTCGCCTCACCCGAGAAGGCGTTGTTCGATCTGGCCTATCTCACGGCGATGAACCGCAGTCGCGTCAGCGGCAGTTTGCCGGAAACGAATTTGAAAGGGCTTCGCTGGAAGGAAGTTCAAACCTGGCTGCGCCGCATCCCGACGCCGCGCGTGCGCGCTGCGGTGCAACGGGCTCTGGATACCATCCGCAAGGAACACGCTGGAGTCGCGGACTAGCTGGTGTCCGCGACGAAGTCCCAGGTCCACACATGCCCGCGATGTGTCGCTTGCGTCGGCAGACCGGTCGAGACGCCACGCCGTGACTGCCGGCGACGTGGTGGCGGCACGCGCAGGCCCTCCGTGCGACGCAACCGCTGCATCTGCTTGCGGCTCGTGTCCCAGCCCTCCTGGCGTCGCTGACCAGGCCTTAACCCGGCGCACGGCTTGCCGCAGAATGCACTTAGCGCGCTTACTATCAGTTACTTGCAACATCCGAGTGGCCAGCCTCGCGAGAAAATCAACGACCAACCGTGTCAACCCATTTCAATTCTGATATATATCTCGCTTTGGTTCCCGATACCTATCACGCCTTTCCTCGATAACGTACGACCCGCTCGGAGTCTCATCATCGGTGAGCCAAGAGCGTGAGTCCGGCCTGGAGCGCAAGTATTTGGCTGCGCTGGCGGAGTATCTGAGGATCCACTTGACCCTATTGGATCCATGAAACTACCACAGCTATTCCGTAGAAAAGCCGAACCTCTGGCTGCCGGCACAGTGGAGGTCATTACCGAAGTCCAAAGCCAAGAGGCGCTGCTCAAGGCGGGCGCCCTCCAGAGCGCGATTTTCAACAGCGCCAATTTCTCCAGCATCGCTACGGACGCCAAGGGCGTCATCCAGATCTTCAACGTCGGCGCCGAGCGGATGCTCGGCTACGCCGCAGCCGACGTGATGAACAAGATCACGCCCGCCGACATTTCCGATCCACAGGAAGTGATCGCTCGCGCGACGGCATTGAGCGCCGAGTTGGCGACCACCATTACGCCAGGCTTCGAGGCATTGGTGTTCAAGGCCTCGCGCGGCATCGAGGACATCTACGAGCTGACCTATATCCGCAAGGATGGCAGCCGCTTCCCCGCCATCGTGTCGGTCACGGCGCTGCGCGACGCGCAGGACGCCATCATCGGCTATCTGCTGATCGGCACCGATAACACCGCCCGCAAGCAGGTCGAAGCGGCGCTGCTCAAGGCGGGCGCCCTCCAGAGCGCGATTTTCAACAGCGCCAATTTC